>CAZDYO010000041.1:0-10458 GCA_964509555.1 uncultured Acidimicrobiales bacterium | reverse complement strand
TACCGCAGTGGATGAGGGACGCATGGAAAAGATATTAATTCTGGATTTTGGCTCGTTGGCCACCACCACGCCTTCGATCATGTCGGCCAACACCGCAGACCACGGCCGCCCCCGCAGCTGCACCGCTACCGAAGGCACCGAGCCCCGCCGTCTGATGGTGCGGTGGGCATCGGGGATCCGCGGCGGCGACCTGAAGCCCGGAACCACCAGATCGCGAAGCCTGGCGGCGGTGGCCAGGTCTCTCGCCGCGGCGGCGAATTGAAGTGTGGTGGCATCCATGGGTCACATGATGGTGGTGGGGTGTGACATCCTCGGGAGATGGAGTCTCCCAAGGAACTCAACCCGGCCCAGTCGGAGGTGCTCGCGCTGCTCGGAGCCAGTCGCGACAAGCGCCCACGGTTCGACTCGGTGCTGCGCCACGAGCTACGAACCGCGGTTGAGAACGGCCTGGCGGATGCGGCCCGGCTGGTCGAACCAGATAACCAGGTTTGGGTGTCGAAACACCTGCTGGGCCAGGTGCTCGGGTGCGAACGAAAGTACGTCGCCGAGGAGGCAGTGCCGTTCGAGTGGACTGTTCCCATTGCTCGAGGTTCGGTGGCCCACAAGGCCATCGAGTTGTCGATTCACCAGAAGGGAAACCCGACACCGCTCGAACTCGTCGATCACGCTCTGGCCAGCCTCTCCGAAGGCACCGACGGATTGGCCGATTACCTGCAGACCTGCGGCGAGGTGGCCACCGCCGAATTGCGGGCCGAGGCCAACGACCGGGTCGCCAAGTTCATGGAGTCGTTCCCGCCCATCGAGACAAGATGGTGGCCGGTCACCGAAAGCCGGCTTCGCCTCGAGGTTCACGACCGGTTCGTGTTCAGCGGAAAGGTCGACCTCTCACTCGGCAAGGCCCAGGGCGACATCGCCGGGAAGGTGTTGATAGATCTCAAGACCGGGGGATGGTCGCCGCTTCACCGCGAGGATCTCCGCTTCTACGCACTCCTCGAGTCGATCCGTCTCGGCACCCCACCCCGACTCCTGGCCACCTACTACCTCGACTCCGGGACCATCCATCCCGAGGAGGTCACCGAGGGGGTTCTGCAGGCCGCGGTGAAGCGGATCATTGCCGGCGTCGAGAGAATCATGGCATTACGAAACGGCGATCGTGAGCCGGTCACCGCCCCCGGGCCACTATGCCGGTTCTGCCCGGCGCTCGAAGTCTGCGATGACGGGCAGCGTCACACCGAGGACGACAGCTACTGATCCCGCTTGTGGGCTCCGAGGGGGTCGTTGCTACCGAGATCCGCGTCGAGTCCGCTCATCCGCCCCGACAACATCAGGATCGCGGCCATGGCCAACATGGTGCCGGCGGCACCGCCGAACGACCGACGAGCCCCGAAATGTTCGATCAGTTGGCCGAGCACCAGTTGCCCGATCGGATTCGCGATCAGCAGCGACGTGAGATACACCGACAGAACCTTGGCCCGGACCCGCTCGTCGACCTGCAGTTGGATCGCGGTGTTCAGGGTGCTGGCCGACGCTATGTGAGCCGCACCCATGATCGTCATCGCCACCAAAGCCAGGCCGAACCAGGGCGACACGGCCAACAACGAGATGGCGGTTCCGTACAACACCAACGCGGCCCCCTGAATGCGTGACCGACGGACACGACCCGCCATCTGGGTGATGAACGGCGAGCTCAACACCGCCCCCAGACCCACCATCGACAGCATCAGACCGAATCCGCCGCCGCCACGGTGGAACACATCCTCCGCCATCACCACCGAAAGGGTCTGCACGCTCAGGCCGAACATGCCGATCAGGCTCACCGCCAGGATCGCGGTGACTATTCCTGGTCGCCGCCGGATGTAGGCCAAGGTTTCGATGAACTCCCTAACCGGTCGCATCGGCGAAGACCTGTCGATGGGGAGCGGATCAAGCCGCATCATCGTGAGGGCCAACAGAACCGCGGCGTAGCTCACGCCGTTGATGCCGAATGCCCAGGCCGGGCCGACGGCCGCGACCATCACACCGGCCATCGCCGGGCCGATCATGCGGGCCGCGTTGAACTGAGCCGAATTGAGCGTGATGGCGCCCATCAACAGATCACGGGGCACGAGTTCGCTCACGAACGCCTGCCACGCCGGAAGATTCAACCCCCCGGCCACCCCCGACACCACCGAGGCCGTTACGTAGGCCCCGACGCTTCTGATCCCCGAGATCCACATGGCCATGAACCCGAAGGCCAAAAGCGCCTGGACGGACTGGGTGATCAGCAGCACCCGCCGCCGGGGGTAGCGGTCGGCGATGGCCCCGGCCAGTGGGCCCATCAACGCCGTCGGCAGCAGCTGGGCAAACCCGGCAATTCCCACCCAACCGGCGCTGCCGGTGATGTCGAGCACAATGATCGGCACCGCCACCGCTTGGAACCACCGACCGGTATTCGACACGATCCCGCTGATCCAGAACAGTCGGAAGTTACGCACACGCAACGGTGCGAACGACGAAGCACTGACCCGCTGCTTCGTGCGGGTGGTCTCGCGCTCCGCTGGCATCCGTTTGACGCTATCGAACCCGTCGATGACAGACTGCATCCATGAGCCTCATAGAAACAGAGACACGCGGCCGTGTCGGGATCCTCACCTTCAACGACCCCGACAAACGAAACGCCATCACCCTGGCCATGAACGAAGAAATCGGCGTCGTCTTGGACGCCTGGGAAGCCGACCCAGACATCGGCGCGCTGGTGTTCACCGGCGCACCGCCGGCGTTCTGTGCCGGTGCCGACCTTGGCGATCTGCTGTCCGACCAGGACCCCACCGGCATGAAGAAGATCTACGAGGGTTTCCTGCGCATCGCCCACACGCCGCTGCCCACGATCGCCGCGGTCAACGGTGCTGCTGTCGGCGCCGGCTTCAACATGGTTCTGGCCGCTGACGTGGTCATCGCGGCCCGGGATCGGGCCCGGTTCGACTCACGGTTCCTTCAGATAGGTCTCCATCCCGGCGGCGGCCACACCTGGCGGCTGCGGTCGATCACCGGTCGCCAGACCACGATGGCCATGGTGTTGTTCGGCCAGGTGATCAAAGCCGAGGAGGCCCAGCGTCTCGGTCTGGTGTGGAGGGTCGTCGACGACTCCGCACTCATCGACGAAGCCGTGGCCATGGCCGACGTGGCCGCCGGGCAGGAAAAGGAGCTCGTGGCCCGCACCAAGGCCACAATCCTGTCGCTTGATGACGTCACCGATTCGAACCAGGCGGTCGACCACGAACTGCATCCCCAGATCTGGTCGATGCAACAGCCGACATTCCGGGCTCTCGTGGAACGTCTCCGGAAGAAGATCAGCTCACACGACTGAGCGAGTGGAGATCAGAACCCGATCCACTCGCCGACGAGTTCGTCGCTGCGCTCGGCCCACTCCTCGCTGGTTATGGCATACCGGATGTGGTCCTCCCAAGTGCCGTTGATTTCGAGATATCTCTCCGCGAGCCCCTCCTCGCGCACTTTCAGCTTCTCCACAACCCGCCGACTGGCTGTGTTGCGGGGCACGATCGCGGCCTGCACCCGGTGGAGATGCAACTGCTCGAACGCGTAGCGGCAGACCACGACCACGCTTTCGGGAATGTAGCCGTGACCGGCCTGGGCCTCATCGATCCAATAGCCGATGTAGCACGACTGGAACGGCCCGCGCTGCACGGAGTTGAGGTTGACCTCACCGGCGAAGTTGCCGTCGACGAACACCCCGAACCCGTAGCCGGTGCCGAGCTGACGATCACGTTGGCGAGCCGAGCATCTGGCCCGGTAGGCCTGAGCATCCTCGACCACATCGGGAGCGCCGGGCATGCGGGCCGGTTCCCACTTGGTAAGCCACTCGACGTTGCGCCGACGAACCTCCTGCCATTTGGGGAAGTCGGCAGCTTCGAGAGGCCGAAGCAGAACTCTCTTGCCGAACAGGGTGGTCACGATTCCGCATCGTAGAGCACCGACATGGCCAACCCGTCGAGGATGTCGGACTCCGATACCAGGCACTCGTCGAGGTCGAGTTGCCTCATGATCTTCACAAGGATCGACAGCCCGCCCACGATCACATCGGCGCGGGCCTCTTCCAGACCCGGGTTGTGGATCCGGTCGGCTCGGGACTCGGTGGCGAGCGTTCTATAAACGTCTTCGACAGCGTGCTTGGTGAGCCTGAAGTGGTGGATCAGGTCACGGTCGTAGGTGGCCAATCCGAGTTCGACGGCAGCCGCGGTGGACACAGTGCCCGCGAGCCCGACGAAACAGCGGGATTCGAGGACCGCCGGGATCTCCCGAATCACATCATCGATGTGGGCCTCGGCTATCGACTGGCAGGCCAACAGTTCCTCGGGTCGTGGCGGATCGCTTTCGATGTACTTCTCGGTGAGTCTGACGCAACCGATGTCGAGCGACATGGCAGCCTCGCATTCGGTGGTGCCCACGGCGAACTCGGTAGATCCGCCACCGATGTCGACCACCAGAAACGGCCCCAACCCCGGATCGAGATCGGCGGTGGCGCCCCGGAACGACAACCGGCCTTCCTCGATCCCGGACAGCAGCTCGGGGCGCACCCCCACCGCCGACTCGGCAGCATCGAAGAATTCGCTGCTGTTGGCCGCATCACGGGCCGCGGAGGTGGCGGTCATGCGCACCCGTTCGACACCGTGGGAATCCATGATCCGCCGGTAGCCCCGCAGGCATTCGACCGTTGCCTCGATCGAGCCGGCTGCCAGCCGTCCAGTGGCATCGACCCCACGACCCAGGCGGGTGATGGTCATCAGCCGCTCCAGGGAATCAACCCCGTCGTGGATCAGCAGGCGCGTGGAGTTGGTTCCACAGTCGATGGCCGCCACGGGAGTGGACGCCCGGCGGGCGCCACTCACCAGTCGCTCCCAGGTTCGGGATGAAGCTGCGCCCAGACCCACCTGCCGACAGGGTCGTCGCCTCCGGCCAGGAACCATGCGTAGTGGGCATGTAGGCACTTGACCCCGCGTCGGGTGCCTCCCACACCGTCGGACGGTCGCGGCCCGGTGTGACCCTCGGGTATCAGCGAGTCTCGCTCGGCCGCATAGCGGTCGTGGGCGGCCTGAAGAACATCCGGATCGACCGCACCCTCGGCGGCCTTCACTCCCCCGGTCGACTCGAGTCGGCCCACCGCCTTGCGCTCGGCCGGCCCCACCAGCCAGTAGAGGGTGGGCATGGGCGTGCCGTCGTCGAGAAGCGGCGCATTGCGCAACACGACAGGGTCGCCGATGTGGTCGCGTACCACCACCTCGAATCTGCCACCGGGTCGTCGGCCGAGCAGTTCTTCGACACGCTCCGAATCGGATGCGCGGGGACCGGGCATCGGCCTACTTCCGGCGACGCCGACGGAGTATCAGGATCAACACCAATATGGCGATGACCGGAGCCAGCCTCTTGAGAACGGGGGTTCCGGCGGCCTCGAGCAGGTCGACGGCCTCGGGTTCGGGCATGTCGATCCTGCGGGGACCCGACGAAGCCTGCTCTGACGATGAGTCGGCGGTGGAATCGGCCTCAGCGGATTCTTGCTCAGCCGAATCATTCTCGGCGGAGTCTTCCTCGAGCATGGCCTCCAGATTGTCGGCGAACTGACCCATGAGCTTGGCACTCACATCGGCCATCACGCCCCGACCGAACTGGGCGACCTTGCCGGTGACCTTCAGATCGGTGTGGACGTTGACCCGGGTCGACGACCCGGAGACCTCCTCCAAAGTGGCGGTGATCACCGCCTCGGCGTTTCCGGCGCCCCGGGTGTCGCGTCCTTTGGCGTTGAGAACGGCACGATGCTCGTCGTCGTTCTTCTCGACGAAGGTGGCCGCGCCCTTGTATTGAGCAGTGATCGGACCAACCTTGATCTTGACTATGCCGCGGTATTCGTCGCCCTCGACCTCCTGGAGCTGAGCCCCGGGCAGGCACGGTGCGATCCGCTCGACATCAGTGAGCACGACCCACGTGTGGTCGATCGGACGGTTGACTTCGAACGAGTTGCTCAGCTCCATCGCCGCAGGTCCTCCAGGGTGTCGATATCTGCCGGGTTGCCTTCGCAGGGTACCGAATACACGAGCTCCGGGTGTGCCCGCATCAGCGACCGGGCCCCCTCGTCGCCACCCACGGGAAGCGACGCCCACATGGCCGCCGAGAGCCTCACCGGCGGACGCCTGTCGCCACCGAACTCGGCGATCGCAATGTCGTGTTCGGATTCGGCTACCGCCTTCCAGGCCTCGACGGGCACTCCGGGCTGGTCGCCGAGACCGACGACTATCGCTCCGTGACGACGGGAATCCGCGTAACCCACCGCGGCACGCAATGAAGTCGATTGGCCGTCGTTCCAGCGTTCGTTCTGGATGATTGTGACATCGTCGGGGAGGATCTTGGTGAGGTCGAGCGAGCCCTGCACCACGATCACCTCGTCGAGCCCGGCTCCCCGGGCCGCGTTGACCGCCCGCACCACGATCGGCACTCCATCGACAGCCGCCAGGAGCTTGTGGGTGTCGCCCAGGTAGCGGGTTCCACCGCCGGCGGCGAGGATCACCGCTGCTTGGGTCTTGATCTGCTGCACGGGTTGGGGTTGCATCCACACAGTCTGGCCCTCGAAGTGGCCGACGCAGCACCTAAGGTGAATCCCAATGGAATCGATGGACCCAACCACCTCCATGACCCCCCTGCTCGGCCGGGTCACCATGTTGTTCGCCGACGCGGCCCAGGTTGCCGATCGCAAGCTCTATGTGTTGGGGGGTGGCCTCACTGTCATCGGCCCGATGCCCCAACCCGTGGGAGTGGCGATCGGCATCGAGATCCCCTGGGATCGGGCCAACATCTCCCATGAGTGGCGGCTCGAACTTCTCGACGAAGACGGCCACCCGGTGATGATCGGGGGGCAACCGGTGGCGGTCGCGGGCCGTTTCGAGGCCGGCCGCCCGCCCGGGCTGAAGCCCGGCACACCGCTGTCGGTTCCCCTCGCGATCAACTTCCCGAACCTGCCGGTCACCCCCGGACTGTCCTACAGCTGGCAGTTCTCCATCGATGGAGCCAGCCACACCGATTGGCGTCTCAGCTTCCATGTCCGGGCGCCCATCGCACCGCCGGTCGACCCCCGCTCCGTCGGGCCGAGGTCATCCGACACCTGACAACACGACCGCCGCCACGCGTGTCTAGCATTGCGCCGATGACAGCAGATGCCCCACCAGATTCTGTCGCAAAGGGTCCCGCCGGGAAACCGGTGCCGAAGCCGTTGCTGAGGGGCCGGTCCCACGAATACGCGTTCGTGGCCGCCCTCACACTGGCGCCGATCATGATCGTGCTTGCTCCCGGCGTCGCACCCCGGTTCGTGGTGGCGATCTACGTCGTCGGCATCACCGCCTTGTTCGGTATCAGCGCCCTGTATCACCGACCAAACTGGGGACCGGGCGGCCACGCGGTGATGCGGCGCCTCGACCACTCGATGATCTTCATCGCGATTGCAGCCACCTACACACCGATCGCCGTGTTCGCGCTGCCCCATGGAATCGCCCGAACGGTCCTGTGGGTGGTGTGGATCGGTGCGCTGGTCGGCATCGTGCTCCACAATCTCGTCCCCCACGCCCCCTACCCGGTCATAGCCCTTCCCTACCTGGCGGTGGGGTGGGTGGCGGTGATCGCCATGAACGACATCCTCGACTCGCTGGGCGTGGCTGGTTTCGTGCTCGTGGCAACCGGCGGCGGCCTCTACACCATCGGGGCGCTCGTGTATGCGTTCCGGCGTCCCGACCCGTGGCCGGCCACGTTCGGCTACCACGAGGTCTTCCACCTGTTGGTGATCGCCGCGGCCACCCTCCACTATGTGAACTTCGCGTTCGTGGTGTTGCCCAAGGCCTGAACGGCGTCGCTGCATCCCGGGCGCGATCAGTCGTGGATGGGTCCCTCGGTGAGGCTCAGCGCACGGGCCTGCCTTCCGGTGCGGCGGCCGATGATCTCCGACACGATCGACACCGCGGTCTCCTCAGGGGTGCGGGCGCCGATGTCGAGGCCTATCGGCGAGCACAACCGGGCCAGCCCGTCGGCGTCGACCCCGGCTTCGATCAGCCGCTCGGTGCGGGCCGCGTGGGTGCGGCGGCTGCCCATGACCCCGATGTAGCCGACGTTGGTGGCCAGCGCCGAGACGATGGCGGGAATGTCGAACTTGACGTCGTGGGTGAGCACACATATCGCGTCGCGGGGACCGAGTTCGTCGGCGACCGAGTCGATCAGGCGGTTGGGCCAGTCGACCACCACCTCATCGGCCATGGGGAACCTCTTGGCGGTGGCGAACACCGGGCGGGCATCGCACACCGTGACCCGATAGCCGAGGACGCTCGAGATCTTGGCCAGCGCGGCTGTGAAGTCGACCGCTCCGAAGATGAGCATGCGCGGTGGCTGGGCGAAACTCTCGATGAACACCGACACCGTTTCTTCACGGGCCTCACCGTGGGTGCCGTAGTGACGCATTCCCGAACGACCGGCCGCCAACTCTCCCACCGCGTCGCGCTCCACCACCCGATCGAGATCGGGATCTCCGAGCGAACCATCGACGCGGGATTCGACACCGACGAGCATCTTGGCCCCGGTGCCCGGTCCGGCCACGACCGTGGCCAGAGCCACCGGCACCCGCTCGCGCAAGGCCTCGCTGAGTTGATTGTAGATGGAAGCCATTCGCCTACCAGTCGAGCGGTTCGATGAACAGATGGATGGTGCCTCCGCAGGTGAGGCCCACCGCGAAGGCGTCGTCGTCGCTGTAACCGAAGGTGACCATGCGGCGCTCACCGGTGTCGAGCACATCGAGGGCCTCGGCCACCACCGCGCCTTCGACACAACCACCGGAAACCGACCCGATCACGTCGCCGTGTTCCGACACGGCCATGGCCGCACCGGGCAATCGCGGCCCCGACCCGTCGACGTCGACCACACGGGCTATCGCCACCCGCGTGCCGCTGCCGAGCCATTCGTCTATGTCGTCGATCAGTTCCTTCATTGTTTGATACCGATCATCTCGAGGGCTGCCTTTCGCAATCTTGCCTCAACGCGATGCCAACTTGGTGCCCGGGCCATCGGAGTCGAGGATCAACCCGGCCAGGGTCTCCAGCGATTCGAGGGAGTGTCCCTCGAGGAAGTCGTCGATGTGGGGCAGAGCCGCGGCCATGCCGCGCGCCAGCGGCTGATATCCGGGCGACGCCTTGAGCGGATTGACCCAGATGACGCGGTGGGCCACCCGATGAAGCCGTTGCATCTGTTCGTGCATCTCGGCGGGTTCGCCTCGGTCCCAACCGTCGGACATGATCACCACCGTCGCCCCACGGGCCATTCCGCGACAGCCCCATTCGTCGTTGAACGATTTGATGCCATCGCCGAGGCGGGTGCCACCCGACCAGTCGGCGACCGCCTCACCGGCGGCGGTGAGCGCCCGGTCCGGGTCGCGGCTCGACAGCTCCCGGGTGAGCCTGGTGAGTCTGGTGCCCAGGGCGAAGGCCTCAACCCGGGCCCGACCGGCCACGGTGGCGTGAAGAAACCGGATGAGGGCCCGGGCGTAATTCTCCATGCTTCCGGAGACATCAAGCAGCAACACGATGCGCCTCGGCTTCTCCCCCTTGGTGGTTCGTGCCAGTCGAAGCGGCTCGCCACCCGATGCGATGGCTCGGCGCACGGTGCGGTGAATGTCGAGACGACCCAGATGGTTGCGGGAGGGACGACGACGGCGACTGCGACGCGAGGGGCCGTCGAAACGCATTCGCTCCATGATGCGGCGGGACTCGTCGAGCTCGTCGTCGGAATAGGCCGCGAAGTCCTTGCTGCGCAGCACCTCGACCGAGCTGTAGGTGACTGTGATGGTGTCGTCGTCATCAGCGCCTGACGGCTGTTCGGCGGGGAGCGCGTCGGGGTCGTCGGTTTCCATGGTGATGGTCACCTCATCCTGGGGAGGACGCCAAACCAGCCCCGATGGCAACCCTCCCCAGTAGGCCACGAAGATCCCATTGAATGTGGCCACGTCCTCGGGGCGGTGCACGAGGGTGGCCCGCGCCGCCCAGTAGACGCCGGCCGGATTGTCGACACCAACCGCGGAGATGGCCTCGGCGAACAGCATCGACGAGGTCAGCGACACGCCGTGACCGGCCTGTCGCAGCGTGGTGGTGAAGCCCACCGCGGCGGTCTCAGGAATGAGCGACGACACGAGCAGCCGAAAGCACCGACGAAAGGTCGTGGTCCTTGACCCGATCCTGGTCTTCTCTGTATTTCACGAGCGTGCCCAGGGTGTCGATCACATGGGCTTCCACCAGATCGTGATCCCCGAGCAGCGTGAGCGCCCGGGCCCAATCGATGCTCTCGGCCACACCCGGCGGCTTGTAGAGACCCATTTCACGGATCGACGAGGTCGCAGCCGCGACCTGGATGGCCAGGCTCTCCGACACCTCAGGGGCCCGCATA
>CAZDYO010000040.1:0-10555 GCA_964509555.1 uncultured Acidimicrobiales bacterium | reverse complement strand
GCGCCCGCCCCGGCTGCGCCCGGTCAGGTTCCCGTAGCGGCTCCGCCAGCGGCCGACGCCGACAATCAGCGCCAAAAATGGCCACTGATCGTCGGAGTGCTCGTGTTGTTGCTTCTGGTGGTGTTGGCGGTCACACAACTCTCGGGCGGAGGAGACTCGGATTCGGCGGTCAAGACGCCATCGGGCTCGACCGGCTCACCCGATGCCTCAACGACCGGCGCCAACGGCAACTCCGATCAGGGCGGACCCGGCGACCCGGGATCGATCCACACCGTCGAGGTGTCACTCGGCTCCCCGATGAGCTCCGCCGCCGGCGACGGGCTGCTCTGGATGACCGGGGTCGACGGAGAACTCAGCGCCATCGACGCCGCCACAAGGTCGGTGGTGGCCACACTGCAGGTGCCACCGGCGTTCGAGAGTCAGGTCGCGGCTGGTGACGGCTACGTAGCCGTCGGCAACGACGAGACCGGAGAGGTGACCATCATCGACAGTGCCACCAGGTCGGTGGTGGGCAGCGTCAAGCTGGCCGTTGAATCCCAGGATTGGCGACCGGTCGACCTGACCATCGCCGTTGGTCGCGTGTGGGTCACCAGCGTTCGCTTCGACGGTGAGACCACGGCGGCCGATCAGGTGATCGTGATCGACCCGGCGAACCTCGAGATCGTCTCACGGATAGAGGTCGGTTCGCGGCCTCTCAGCCCGACCATGATCAATGGCCGGATTTGGGTGGTCAACAACGTTTCCGACGATGTGAGCGTCATCGATCCCGAGTCCATGACTGTCATCGACACCATCGCGGTGGGTGGATCACCGGCCGCATTGGGGGTGGCCAACGGTGGGGTGTGGGTCGCGAACTCCTACGACGCCACCGTGAGTGCCATTGATCCCCTCAACTTTGTGGTTGTGGCCACCATCCCGGTGGGTCAGCCACCTGCTCCCGCCGCCGAGGTGCAGCTTCCCGGTCCGTACACGGTGGCCGGCGGTGACGGACTGGTGTGGCTGCCGATGCTGGGCGACAGCAGCGTCGTGGTTGTCGACGCCGCGAAGTTCGCGGTGGTGCGCACCCTTCCCATCGGCCAGGACCATGTGATCGAGGTTGGGCTCACCCCCGGCTTCGCGTGGGTGTCCGACCCGCAGGCCAACACGGTGATGAAGATCGACGCTTCCACCCTTGAGGTGGTGGATGAGATTCCGGTCGACCGCGCCCCCGGGGATCCGATCATCGCCGATGGGCTCGTATGGGTTCCGAGCACCGGCGGCGACACGGTCACCGTGGTCGATCCGTCCAAGGGCTGACCCGATCTACCGGGAACCACCCGTGCGCCGGCAGCATGCAACCGTCGGCCGATAGCCTGCCGCTCGTGTCCAACGATCCCGACTCCCGGTCAGTGCCAGATTCCGATCCGGACCCCGGCGCCGAGCAGCTCAACCAGTTCGAAACAGACCTCGACACCGTCGAATCATCGTTGGCCGCACTCGACGGCGACGACCTCGACCAAGCCGAGGCGTTGGCCGGCTCGCTCCTGGAGGGCGACCCGATCAGCGAGGCCCGGTCCGACGAGACCTGACCGTCGTCGCAACCTTTCGGAGCGTCGCGCCCATCTGGCCCGTACCGCCCGGATCATTCGCCTGACCCTTCGGCGCGGCATTCACTGGCTGGTGGTGAAGGTTCGCGGTGTCGCCGCCGGCGAAACCCGCCGCGCCGAGCTCGACGAGGGATTCGCCATCCGTACCGCGGAGGACGTGGCCCGCGAACTCGGGCAGATGAAGGGCGTGGTCATGAAGGCCGGCCAGATGATGTCGTTCATTCTCGACGGCCTGCCGCCCGAGGCGCGGGCGATGCTGGAGTCGCTGCAGGCCAACGTCGAACCGATGGCGCCATCCCTGGCGGCGGCGGTGGTGGAAGCAGAACTCGGTGCACCGCCGGAAGAAGTTTTTCTCGATTGGGATCCGATCCCGGCCGCGGCCGCCTCGATCGGTCAGGTCCACAAGGCGGTCACCAGAGACGGCCGGGTGGTGGCGGTGAAGGTGCAGTATCCGGGCCTCGACAACACCATCGGGTCCGATCTCGACAACGCCCAGATGATCTACCGGATGGTGTCGGCGGTGGCTCTCAAGAGCCTCGACGTGAAGGGCCTCGTCGACGAGTTGCGGGCCCGGATGGCTGATGAGCTCGACTACCGGCTCGAGGCGTCCTGCCAGACCGAGTTCGTCGACCGATACCGCGATCATCCGTTCGTGAGGGTGCCCGAGGTGATAGCCGAGTACTCCTCCCGCCGGGTGCTCACCTCCGAGTGGGTCGACGCCATGAGTTGGGAGGAGTTTCTGGCCAACTCCGACGAGAACGCCCGTCAACGGGCCGCCGAGGTGATCTTCCGGTTCGTGCAGGGGGCGATCTACAGGGTCGGTGTGTTCAACGGCGATCCCCACCCCGGCAACTATCTGTTCGGACACGACGGCACGGTCACGTTCATCGACTTCGGACTGGTGAAGCGATGGGAGCCCGGCGAGTTCGAGGCGTTGATACCGATAATCGATCCGCTGTTCGAACGCAACGCCGAGGGGGTGGTGGCCCAGATGGAACAGTCCGGATTTCTCGACGCCGGCCACGAACTCGACCCCGACAGCGTGCTCGAATACGTGTCGGCTCCATACACGGCTTACTTCACCGACACGTTCACATTCACCGAGGACTTCACCCAGGGTGTGATTCGGGGGCTTCTCGAAGTGGGCGGGCCCCACGCCGCGGTGATGCACAAGCTCACCATGCCCCCGTCGTTCGTGATTCTCGACCGAGTGGTGTGGGGCATGAGTGCCCTGCTCGGACGACTCGGCGCCCGAAACCGGTGGCGAGCCATCCTTGACGAGTACCGGCTTGATCAGCCGCCGGTCACACCGCTTGGGCAGGCTGAGCAGGAGTGGCTGCAGGGGCCGGTTCGGCGGCCCGATCGGTGAGGGCCATCAGGTAACCAACGGCCCGTTCCGACAACGGATTCCGGCCGAGAATCTCGTCGAAGGCCGGGGAGTGATCGGGTACGAGCAGATGGACCAGTTCGTGGACGATCACATGGTCGAGGACCCACGGCGGCACATCGACCAGACGGTCGGAAATACGTATGTCTCCACTGCCGATGCTGCATGACCCCCAACGCTGATTCTGGTTGCTCACCCACCGGATCGAGTTGGGAACCGGCAGGGCGAACTCGTCGGCCAAGCGGCGGGCCCGACTCTCAAGATCGACAGCGTGGGACCGGCGCTTCTGCTCGATGCGACGAACGATGTCGTCGACGTATCGGGCCTCGTCGTCGGCGGTCATCCACCCGGGAATACGAACCCGGATCACGCCGTCGACAATGCGCGCCGACACTGTCTTGGTCCGGCGATCGCTGCGTATGACCTCGACCGGATAGCGGGTGGACATGGCCCGAGAGGAGACGTGCTCGGTCACAGGCTCTCGGCCTCGGTGGCGATAACACCATCGGGGATCAACGACATGCGTTCGCCGAGCGACCACTGGCCTTCGTCGTGGAGAAACCAGCGGCCGTTGAGGTTGTCGATCCGCACGAAGTCCTCACCGAAATGGGACTCGAGGGCGTAGATGATCCCGGCGTGGGCTATGGCGAGAATGTCGGCCTGTGCGGAGCGCCCACCGACCATCGTGGCCACCGAGTCGAGTGCGGCGAGGGCCCGAGCGGTGACGTCGGCGTCCGGCTCCCAGCCGGGTGGCCGACGGCCGGTGTCGAGATATCCGGGGAACTGCTGATCGATTTCGACCCGGGTGAGGCCCTGGAATTGTCCGGCGTAGCGTTCCTGAAGGCCGGGTTCGACCATCACCGGCCCGACGCCGATCGATTCGGAGATCACGGTTGCCGTGACCAGTGCCCGTTCGAGAGGACTCGCCACCACTGCGTCGACGGCACCGATCGAGGCGGCCGCCGCTCTGGCCTGAGCCAGACCGACTTCGGAGAGCGGTGGGTCGGCACGACCCTGCCAACGCCCGACGGCGTTCCACTCGGATTGCCCGTGGCGGGCCACCAACAATCGGATCATGTCGGCCAGATCGTACAAGCGCGAGCCGCTCCGACCGGGGACCCTGTGCGACGGGCGGTATCGTCGCGGGATGGCCAAATTGAGGCTTTTCGCATCCGCCCGGGAGGCGGCCAGCACCGGACACGACGAGTTCCCCGGCCGGACCGTCGGCGACATACTCGATGCGGCCGTCCAGGCCTACGGATCGTCATTCGAGGGGTTGCTCGTCACCTGCAAGGTCTGGTGCAACGGACAACCCGCCGACCGCTCCGACCCGGTCACGGATTCCGACGAGGTGGCCGTACTCCCACCGGTTTCTGGCGGCTTCGGCGTCTGCCGGTAAGATCCAGCGCGACCCGGAGGGGTCCGATCACCAGTCGAGAGGGTGCGATGATCCCGGAATTGTCACGTGTAATCGACCCTGCCTACACGGCAGGGCTCACACAGATCCCAACGGATGAGCTTCGAGCCAAGCGGGTCGAGTGCAGCGACCTCGAGAACGCCCTGTCGTATGTTCGGCGCCTGGCTCAGGGACGTCTCGATCTCCTGGTGGCCGAAACCAAGCGCCGCGGCTCGGGTGATGGTGGAGACCTGGCGGCGCTCGTCGAGAATCTCTCCGATGTGCTCGGCGACGGTGTGCGGGGCCCCGGTTCCGGTCGCATCAGCCAGGAACTCGACCCTCCCGACCATCTGATCGATCCATTGGTGGCCGAGCTTGATTCAGCGGTCGACCAGTCGGTGATGGCTTCGCTTGCCGAGCTCGGAAACGACGAACTGTCGGCCGCCGTCATCGCCCTTCGCCGGTACGAGGATTCGCTGTCGGCATCGCGCCATGGCCTCCACGACGTGATCGACTCTCTCAACACCGAACTCGCGCGTCGGATCGCCGGGGGCGAAGAGAGCATCACCGCGTCGTGAGTCGCGTAGCCGTTCTGTCGCTCCATACATCGCCGTTGGTCCAGCCCGGATCAGGCGATGCGGGCGGAATGAACGTCTACGTCCGCGAACTGGTTTCGTCGCTTGCCCAGGTCGGTGCCGACTGCACGGTGTATGTGCGCCGTTGGTCGAGCGACCTTCCCGATGTCGTCGAGGTCGAACCCGGTTTCAGGGTCGTGCATGTCGCAGCGGGCCCGGTCGACATGGCCAAGGAACAGCTTCCGGGAGTCGTCGACGAGTTCACTGATCGTGTCGGAGCGATGTTGCTTGCCGACCCGGTCGATGTTCTCCACGCCAACTACTGGCTGTCCGGGGTCGTGGGCCACCGGCTCAAACACGAGCTCGACCTTCCCCTCGTCTCCACGTTCCACACCTTGGCCCGAGTCAAGGCTGAGAGCGGAGACTACGAACCGCAGAGCCGCATCGACGCCGAGACCGACGTGGTGGCGTGCTCCGATGTGATCACCGCCAACTCGGTCACCGAGCTCCACGAGCTGATCTCCCACTACAACGCCGAACCCTCCCGGATCGAGGTTGTCCCTCCGGGGGTCGACCATGCCTACTTCTCACCCGGTTCACGTCGCGGGGCGCGAGATGCACTGGGTCTGCCGAGCGGTCCCCTGCTCTTGTTCGTGGGCCGGATCCAGCCGCTGAAGGGCATTGACGTGGCGGTACGGGCACTCGATTGCCTGCAGATGCCTGATGCGAGGCTCATGATCGTGGGTGGTTCGTCGGGCGTCGACGGCGACCGCGAGGTGGAACTCACCTGGGGTCTGGTCAACTCACTGGGACTCGCCGATCGGGTCACCATGGTGCCTCCCCAACCCCATCACGTGCTGTCCACCTACTACCGCGCTGCCGACGTTTGCCTGGTTCCGTCCCGCTCCGAATCGTTCGGCCTCGTGGCTCTCGAAGCTGCGGCCTGTGGCGCACCGGTCGTGGCCTCCGATGTGGGTGGCCTGAGAACTCTGGTGGATCACGGCCGAACCGGATTGCGAATCAGCGGTCGCGACCCGCGCGACTACGCGGCGGCTGTTCGGATGATTCTCGACGATGAGATGCTGGCCGCCAGCCTGTCGGTTCGGGCGTCCGAAGCGGCGGCGTCCTACACCTGGAGTTCGATGGCCCACCGTCTGAGTCGGGTCTACGAGACCGTCAGGCGTCAGGAACCCGTCGACTGTCTGGCCTGACATGAACCTGGCCACACCCGACGAACTCGCCCGCATCGAGGCGCTGATCGACCACTGGCTGGAGGCGGAGATGGCCGACAACCCGGTAATCGATGCGGTCGAGCGTCACCACGGGGATGAACGCCGCTGGTATGTGAGGGTGCTCGGTGACGACAAGGATGTCTGGACCCTGTGGCTCACGCTCGGCCAGCGCACACTGCGACACGAGACCTACGTGATGCCCGAGCCGGAGGAGAACGCCGAGCGTTTCTACCGGCACCTGCTGGTTCGAAATCACAAGCTCAACGGCATGGCGTTCGAAATCGGCGACGAGGACGCGATCTTCCTCAGGGGCTCGCTTCCGGTGGCCGCGGTCAACGAGTCCGAACTCGACAGGATCCTGGGGTCGACCTGGGCTTATGTGGAGCGGTGCTTCCGGCCGGCCATGAGGATCGGGTTCGCGAGTCGGTTCAAGGGGTGAGTTCCGCTCCGATGAGCCGTAATAGCTATTTTCCATGCATATGAGTGCATCTCATGTTTTTTCATGTAAGATGGCGTTGTCCGACGGGAGATGGATCCGCTTGGGGAAGTGTGAGAATCCATCTCCCGTCTGTCGCGTCCGGTCGCTACTGTCGGTTGGGTGACCAACGAAAACGGCAAGACACTCCAGGTGATAGGCGGCGGAAAGATGGGGCAGGCACTCATCGGTGGGCTTGTGTCGAGCGGGTGGTCGGCGCCCTCGGCGATACACGTTGTCGAACCATCTCCCGAGCGCCGCGCCCAGGTCGAGGCCGACATTCCGGGTCTTGATATCGCCGAATCACCGATTTCGGGTGTCGACACCCTCATCGCCGTCAAGCCCAACATCGTCCCGCTGGTGCTTCCCGGATTGGCCGATGTCGGCGTGCCCCGGGTCCTGTCGATCGCCGCGGGAGTGAAGATCGCCGCCATTGAGGCGGCGTTGCCGGCAGACACCCCGGTGGTCAGATGCATGCCCAACACCCCGGCACTGGTCGGGGAGGGGATGGCCGCCGTGGCTGCCGGCACTTCAGCGTCGGCCTCCGACATTGAGTGGGCCAAGAGCATTCTCGGATCGGTGGGGCGGGTTGTCGAAGTCGACGAATCCGACATCGATGCGGTCACCGGGGTGTCGGGATCCGGCCCCGCCTACGTGTTCCATCTGGCAGAGGCACTCATCGCCGCCGGTATCGAACAGGGGTTGCCGGCCGACGTGGCCGACACGCTCACCCGGCAGACACTGCTGGGGGCGGCGAAGCTTCTGAGCGAATCTGGAGAGGATCCCGCTCAGTTGCGCATCAACGTCACCTCGCCGGGTGGCACCACCGCCGCCGGTCTGGCGGTCTTCGCGTCGGCCGGATTCGAAGCAATCGTCTCCGATGTGGTGAGGGCCGCAACCGAGCGGTCACGCGAGCTGGGAGCCGGCTGACGCTCTTCGGCGGCTCACCGCTAGCGTCGACCACCGTGACCGGTCGATTCGACACCATCTCATTCCTGTCCGATTTCGGGCTCAACGACGAGTTCGTGGGTGTGGTCCATTCCGTGATCCGGTCGATCGCCCCCCACGTGGTCGTTGTCGACATCACCCACGGGGTGACCCCCCACGACACCCGTGCCGGTGGTCTGGCATTGGCCCGTTCGGCCAACTACCTGAACCCGGGCGTGGTGCTGGCGGTGGTCGATCCCGGGGTGGGCACCTCCCGACGCCCGGTGGCCGTCGAGGTCGGTGGGGGCATGTCCGTTCTGGTCGGACCCGACAATGGCCTGCTTGCGCCCGCGGTGGGAATGGTCGGGGGCGCCACCAGGGCCGTCGAGTTGGCCTCGCCGAATCACCGGCTCGAGTCCCTGGGATCCACCTTCGACGGTCGCGACCTGTTCGCACCGGCCGCCGCCCACCTATGCAACGGTGTGCCGCTGACCGATCTGGGTCCGGAGATCGACCCGGCAACGCTCATGCCCGGGGTCCTGCCCGTGAGCCGCGAAGAGGACGGTGCACTGGTCGGGGAGGTTCTGTGGATCGATCGTTTCGGAAACTGTCAGATCAACATCGACCCCCACGAAGTCGACCAGCTCGGCAGCGAACTGACGCTGATGTTCGGCACCGATCAGCGAACCGCCGTCAGGTGCGGTGCCTACGACGAGATCACCGTTGGCCGTGTCGGTCTCGTCGTCGATTCGAGTGGTCTCATGTCGCTGGCGGTCGCACGTTCATCGGCGGCGGCCGAACTCGGCTTGATCGAGGGTTCCGAGATCAGACTGTCAACTCCTGAAGATTCGGGCGTGCGAGGCGCACCGATCGAACTGCGTCGAAAGGACGAGGCCCAATGAGACCTGGAACAACCATTGCAGTTGCTGCCCTGCTGCTGCTGATCCTTTTCGCCGGCACCCTCCAACTCTTCATCCTCTCCCGCTGACCAACCCCGTACCCGGTTTTGTGAACGTTTGGAGTCCCATATGGGACTCCAAACGTTCACAAAACCGGGTACGGGCAATGGGGTGCTTGTGGAACACCTCAATCCTGGGGTTGCTTGGCCACCGGGTCTAGAGTTGGTGATCGGTCGGCCCTGATCGGTCCGACTACCGTGTGGCGGTGATCGGAAACGTGTTCGCGGCGCAGAGTGCACTGTTGCCCGCACGGGAGCAGATGGCTCTCACGCTCGGGTCCCACATAATTCTCGCCAGCATTGGCATGTCGTTGCCGGCGATGATCCTCTACCTGCACCGGCGCGGGTTGAGCGGCGACGACACTGCACTGGAGCTGGCCAAGAGATGGTCGAAGGTGGCGGGGGTGCTCTTCGCAATAGGTGCCGTGTCGGGAACAGTCCTGTCATTCGAGCTCGGCCTGCTCTGGCCGGGCCTGATGGGCCAATACGGAGACGTGATCGGGCTGGCGTTCGCACTTGAAGGGATCTCCTTCTTCGCGGAGGCGATCTTCTTGGGAATCTACGTCTACGGCTGGGACCGGATCCCCGGGCCGGTCCATTCGTTGATGCTCATACCGATGATCGTCTCGGGCGTGGTCGGATCGTTCTTCGTCGTGTCGGTGAACGGATGGATGAACTCTCCAGCGGGCTTCGACCTGGTCAACGGACAGGTGGCGAACGTGGATCCGGTGGCAGCCATATTCAACGGGGCGGCCGTTATCGAGTTCACCCACATGTTCCTGGCCGCGTACATGGTCACCGGGTTTTCGGTGGCCGCGATCTACGCCGTCGGGATTTCGAAGGGCCGACGGGACCATCACCACTGGCTCGGGCTCATTGTTCCGCTCGCGTTTGCCGCCATCCCGACACTTGCGCAACCAGTGGTTGGGCACATTGCCGGGCAGAGGGTCGCCGATGAGCAGCCCGTGAAGCTGGCGGCGATGGAGGGGCTGGATACCACCGAAGCGGGTGCCCCGTTGGTGCTGGGAGGTGTCTTTCGTGATGGCGAGATCGTGGGGGGATTCGAGGTGCCCGTGGAGGGCCTGGCCTCGTTCCTGGCCCAGAACGATCGTCGGGCCGAGCTTGCCGGGCTCGACAGTGTCCCTCCCGGTGACCGTCCACCGGTGAATGCCGTCCGAACAGCGTTCCAGATCATGGTTGCGCTCGGCACGTCGCTGGCGGCGTTGATTCTGTGGGCGGCATGGCGATGGCGTCGCCGCCGCCACGAATTCTGGTCGAGTCGGTGGTTCATACGCGCGATCGTCATGTCCGGCCCGGCGGCGATTGTGGCCATGGAGACGGGCTGGATCACCACGGAGGTAGGGCGTCAGCCGTGGATCGTGCAGGGCGTGTTGCGAACCAACGAAGCGGTCACCGACGCCGGCTACATATGGTTCACCTTCCTGGCCTCGGCATTCCTCTACTTGGCGATGGGGGTGTCGGCTCTTGCGGTGATCCGTTCGATGACCAGGAGGTGGGCGTCGGGTGAACACGACCTGATATCACCGTACGGACCATCGGCCATCGAAGAGGGCCACCCCACCGGCACGCGGGATGGTGGCAGTGAAGCTCCGATCGGATCCTCGCACGGGTCTCCTCAATGAGCGCGGCCGACGCTGTTGCAGCCGTGATGTTTGCCGGCATCATCGTCTACGCCGTTCTCGGCGGGGCCGACTTCGGCAGCGGGGTGTGGGACCTTCTTGCCGGTGGTGCGAAACGCGGGGCCAGCACCAGACGACTCATTGATCACGCGATCGGCCCGGTGTGGGAAGCGAACCATGTGTGGCTGATCTTCATCCTGGTTTTCCTGTGGACCGGCTTCCCCACCGTGTTCTCGTCGATGATCACCAGCCTGGCGGTGCCGTTCTGGTTGGTGAGTGTCGGGGTGGTACTGAGGGGAGCGGCCTTTGCGTTGCGCAAGTACACGCCGACACTCAAGTGGGCCCGCGTGACGGGCGCCATCTTCGCGGGGGCCTCCTT
>CAZDYO010000039.1:0-10574 GCA_964509555.1 uncultured Acidimicrobiales bacterium | reverse complement strand
CGGAGAAACCGACGATCCGGGACGGGTCGACGCGAACGCCGGGTCCCATGGTCGCCGACACCACGACCTTCTTGACGTACCTGCCCTTGGCCGAAGCCGGCCTGACACGCTCGAGCTCTCCGAGAACAGCCCGCAGGTTGGACAGGAGCGCTTCCTCGGCAAACGAAGCCTTGCCGATCGGCACGTGGACATTGGCGAAACGGTCGGTGCGGTATTCCACGCGGCCACCCTTGAACTCGCCGATCGCCTTCACCACATCGGGGGTGACGGTGCCGGTCTTCGGGTTTGGCATGAGACCACGAGGACCGAGAACACGACCCAGCTTGCCGACCACCGGCATCATGTCGGGGGTGGCGATGGCAATGTCGAATGCGGTCATCCCGCCCTCGACCTCGGCAGCGAGATCCTCGGCGCCGACGTACTCGGCACCGGCCTCACGAGCAGCTGCGGCCGCCTCGCCCTGGGCGAACACGGCGATGCGGACATCCTTGCCGGTGCCGGCCGGGAGAGCGACGGTGCCCCTGATCATCTGATCGGCCTTGCGGGGATCGACCCCGAGCCGGACCACGATGTCGATGGTCTCGTCGAACTTCGCCGAAGCGAGCGACTTGACCAGAGCAATCGATTCCTCATCGGAATGCTGGTTGTCGCGGTTGTAACGCTTCGCGGCGTCGATGTACTTCTTGCCTTTTGCCATGATGGCTCCCTCGTTGGTATGTGCCGACGGCGAGGTAATCCGACCGGTCACGTTTTTGTTGAATGTCGGCGGTGACGAAACCTGCCGGTGTTGAGATTCGGTCGGGCCGATCGGCCCGGTGGGTCAGGGTCAGCCCTCGACCTTGATGCCCATCGACCGGGCGGTGCCGACAACCTGGGCCTTGGCGCCCTCGATGTCGACCGCGTTGAGATCGGGCATCTTGACCTCGGCGATCTCGGTGACCTGGGCATCGGTGATGGTGGCAGCCACCTCACGACCCGGGTTGTGGGCCGCCTTGTCGATACCGGCAGCCTGCGAAATCAGGAACGGTGTGGGAGGTGTCTTGAGGATGAAGCTGAAGGTGCGGTCGTCGAAGATGGTGATCTCGACCGGAACGATCTGACCACGCTTGTCTTCGGTGCGGGCGTTGTATGCCTTGCAGAAATCCATGATGGCCACGCCGTGGGGGCCGAGCGCGGTGCCGACCGGCGGCGCAGGCGAAGCCTGACCGGCGGGGATCTGGATCTTGACTACAGCAGAGATCTGCTTTTTTGCCATGGCGGGATTTCCTGAGAGAAAAGGGGGACGGAACAGTCTGGCGGTGGCCGCGGCGGGCCACAACCTCAAAGGCGCGCGACCTGCGCGAATTCGAGCTCGACGGGAGTCTCACGCCCGAAGATGTTGAGCAGGACCTTGACCTTGAGTTGGTCCTCGTTGATCTCGATGATTTCGCCGAGGAAGTCAGCGAAGGGGCCCTCGACCACTCGGACGGTCTCGCCCAGTCCGTATTCGAACATGGGCTTCGACTTCTTGGCGGCGGCCCGCTGACGGTCGGCTTCGATGCCGAGGAAGGTCTCGACGTCCTTGCGTCGCAGAGGCGACGGAGTGCCGCCCTGGTTGACGAAGCCGGTGACGCCGGGGGTGTTGCGCAGGACGTACCACGCGTCGTCGTCGAGGCGGGCCCGCACCAGGAGATACCCGGGGAACAACTTCTTCT
The DNA here is from genome assembly GCA_964509555.1 of uncultured Acidimicrobiales bacterium. GTDB lineage: Bacteria > Actinomycetota > Acidimicrobiia > Acidimicrobiales > Aldehydirespiratoraceae > SZUA-87. Next base: position 8,880 of record CAZDYO010000039.1, on the reverse strand, counting down.
CGCTCACGACCTTCTTGAGGTTCTTGAGTTCGGTGACTTCGCGGGTGGGAATCGAAACTTCGTAGATGCGATGTTCCATGTTCATCGACTCGGCACGAGCCTCGATGTTTCGCTTGACCTTCTTTTCGTAACCCGACTGGGTGTGGACCACATACCACTTGCCGGGACGATCGAACGGGCTCACGTAGGGCTCGTCGTCTTCTTCAGTATCAGCGTTGAGAAGATCGTCCTCGTCGACGACTTCGGTGGCGACGGACGCGGCCACGGCCTCGACCTGGGGGCCGGTCCACTCGTTGGAGAGCCCGCTCGGGGCAGCCGCTTCCGGCGCCTCTGCGGCCTCGGTGGTCATTTCTTCTTCTTCTGGCATGGGATCAGTTGGCAAAGAGGTTGAGGATCAAGGTGGAGAACAACCAATCGAGTCCGTAGATCATCGAGGTGATCACCACGATGGTGGCCAGAACCACGATCGAATAGTTGATGGTCTCGGCGCGGGAGGGCCAAGCGACCTTGCGAAGCTCGCCCCGGACCTCGCCGATGAACTGACCGGGACTCGTGCGCTGCTGGGGAGGAGCGGATGATCCCTGCTGACGGCGCTTGCGTACCGGCGCGCCGTCGGCATCTACCTCACCCTGCTTTTGCAGCATTCGCTTCTGCTGTCGGTTCATCGACATTTGAGATACCTCAACTGATCGGTGATGCCGCCATTTGACGACATCATCTCGCAGGGGCGGCAGGACTCGAACCTGCAACCGCCGGTTTTGGAGACCGGTGCTCTACCAATTGAGCCACGCCCCTGAGAACGGCTCCCAAGGCTAGCAGCACACACTTGATTATCGACCGGCACCGGTCAGCCGGCCATGCGCAATGAGCGGATCTGCTTGGATGCAACCACGAACACACCGGCGGCCGCCGCCAGTCCGCCCAGCGTCACCGCCGTGGCCCGAATCACGCGGCGCTCGGCCCGATGGTCGACCCCGTCGAGCGCGAACATGATCCGATGCTGAAGGGAGGGATCGACCGGCACGGGGACGTCGGCCAGATCGAGCATCGATTTGCGAAGTCGGCGGAACCCCACAAGTTCGGCTTGGCATCTCAGACACGACTCGACGTGGGGTTTGACGCCGACCGGCAAAAACTCGAGTTCGTCGTATCCGGCCAGCACATCGGCCACGTCGGAGCAGACTCTCTGGTCATACGACATTGGACTCCTCTCCCGGTAGGGGAAACACCCGCTCACGGAGGCGTCGTCGAGCACGGTGCAATCGGACCTTGGCCGCACTCACCGATATGCCCAGTTCGGATGCGATCGCTTCGTGGGGCAGGTCGTACACATCTCGCAGGACCACCACTGACCGCAGCCGCGCCGGCAGGTCGGCGATCGCCCCATCGAGGCGGCGGCTCAGATCGGATGCCGCCGCCAGGGCGACCGGATCCGAAGCGGGTCTCGGATCGGCCATGGTCGACTCGTCGGGAAGTTGATCGTGGCGATGACGATTCGACTTTCCCATGTGGGTCGCCGAACAGTTGGTGACGATGCGGTACAGCCATGTGGAGAAACGCGACTCATTACGGAACTTGCCGATGGCCCGATAGGCCCTCAGATAGGCGTCCTGCACCACGTCGCTGGCATCCTCCTCGTTGCCGGTGAGGCGCATCGCCAACCCGAAGGCATCGCGATAGGTGCGCCTGACCAGTTCGTCGAATGGTTCACGATCTCCGGCAACTGCCATACCGACCAACTGGTCGGAATCGAGATCCGCAAGTTTCGACCTGTCGGAAGCCGAATGGTTACCCCCGAGGCCCGGCACCACCCTCAGACGGTGACGGGCGCTGGACTTGTCTGTCACACCGCCACCTCCTCTCGTCTGGGTGAAGTAGCGACGGACAGATTCGAACTGTCGACCTCTCGATTATGAGTCGAGCGCTCTCACCAACTGAGCTACGTCGCCGCCCGGGTCGGCGGGCCGGCCCGTGGAGCTCCCTGTCAGAATTGAACTGACGACCTTCTCCTTACCATGGAGACGCTCTACCGACTGAGCTAAGGGAGCCTGCTCCGCGCCACCAAATGGCAGAGTTGAGCGTCGGCAATGATGCCACGGGCAACCGCTCTATCCAACCCGCCGCCGCCTGAATCATTCGCCCCACCCGATCTGGGCCTTGGGGCTCAAGTATTCCGACCCACGCGCCGATCGGAACACATGCGATTCGAGCGACTTGTGATCGAGGCGGAGGACAACACCTTCTCCTTGGAGTTCCATCCGCGTCTGACCGTCATCAGCGGCGTCGGGCGACTCGAACGGGAGGGGCTGACAACCGAGCTGGTCGGCGCTCTCAGCGCGAGCCGAGCCGGAGTGCACGCGGAGATAATGGCCGACACCGGAAACCGATTCGCCATATTCCGGCCCTACGGGGCCCGGCACCGGGTGGTCGACATCGACACGGCCACCGACGTGAGCGCCCGGTTCGCCGACGACCAAGGAGTGATCGATCTTCTTGCGGTCGCCGGACTCGATCCCCGCACAGCCAAGCGACGCTTGCGCATGACCGCCACCGACCTGACCACCAGTACGCACCACGACCAGATCGTGCGTCGCCTCGCCGCCGTCAACCCCGCCGAGCTCTGGGGCGCCGTCGAGAAGGTGAAGGTGGCCCAGCAGGACGTCGACTCAGCCGCCGAGGCAACCGGTTCCGCACCCGAGGACGCGGAGGTGGTCGAACAGATCGAGAAGCGGCACGATCAGTTCGAGTCCGTGCAGGCCGCGGCCGAGCGATCGCGACGCGCTTCATTCTTCGCCGGTGCGTTCGCGGCGTTGGCAGCCGTTCCGTCGGCCATGCTGCTGAACCGAAACATCGCACTCGCGTTGGTGGCGGCCGCCGCGGTGGTGACCGGTATCTCGTTCATCCAGAACCAGAGAATGATCAAGGCCAGAAAAGCCGAGGAGGAGGCCCTGGCCAAGGCCGGTGCATCCACCTACCTGGGCTTCCACCTGCAGCGGGTCAACGGTCTGCTCGACAGCGAGAGTGCCCGCCATCGTCTGGTGGAGGCCTCGACCAACCTCACCCAGGCCCAGCAGGCATGGAAGGCGATCGCGGGAGACGTGGTGGCCGACTGGGCCGTCGAGTACAGAGACGAGATCCGGGAAGCCGCCGAGCGGCGCCGGGTTCTGGAGGCGACCAGCTCGACCACGAGTGTCGACACCAAGGGCAACGTCGACGTGACCGCACTCGCGGATGCACTCCTGGCCAGGCTGAGCGTCGTACGCAGCATCGGCCCGGCCGACGAGAGCCTCCCTCTGATTCTCGACGATGCACTGAACGGTCTCGACACCGCCATGAAGGCCCCGTTGCTGGAGGTGCTCGTTCGGTCCTCCGAGTCTCAACAGATCGTGTTCATGACGGAGGATCCCGACGTGACCGAGTGGGCCCGTCTCGAATCGATGACCGGCGCGGTGGCCATTCTGGAGCCATCACCCGACGAAGCTCCGGCCACCGCGGGCGACCACACCCTGAGGGCCGGCTGAACCATCGGGTGTGCACCCGGCCGTCCGTGGTGAAACACTTCGTGGGTGCCAACTGATCCCAGGACCCTCGACCGGACAGCGACAGGACCGATCGGTCGCCTGACGCTCTCCCAGCCCGATTCGCTCAACCCACTCTCCTCCACCTGCCTTGAGGAGATAGCCGCCGCGGCCGGATGGTTCGACGCCAGACCCGAGGTGAAGGTGGTGATCGTGTCGGGATCCGGTCGGGCATTCTGCGCCGGCGCCGACCTGTCGTCGTTCTCGGGAGAAAGTGAACGGCCGCCACGCGAGGCCGCCGATCTCGGCCGGCTGATGGTGGAGGCCGTCGAATCGATGAACGCGGTCACCATTTCGGCTGTGCATGGCCACTGCGTCGGCGGAGGAATCCTTCTCGCCGCCGCCTGCGATCTGAGGTTGGCATCCGCGACCGCCCGATGGGCCATCCCGGAGGTCGACATCGGCATACCCCTGGCTTGGGGCGGCATCCCCCGGCTGGTCCGCGAGATCGGCCCGGCAGCCACCCGCGAACTCGTTCTCACATGCCGGCCCTTCACCTCTGCCGAGGCCTTCTCGCTCGGGCTGCTCAACGAGGTGGTGCCCGACAACGAACTCATGGTTCGGGCCGGCGAACTGGCGGAGCTCCTGGCCTCCAAGTCGACCCTCACCCTTCGTTCCACACTCACCGCCGTCGATGCAGCCGCCGAGGCCCTCGTGTCGACCGCAGGTGCCTGGAGCGACGCTGACTCCCTGGTCACGGCACTCCACGACCCTGAGTCCCGCGAGGTTGCGGCCAGGTATCTGAGTGGCCGGGTCAAGCGAACCTGACCCGAAGGCAGTCGGCGGTGCGCTCCTCGCCACTCTTGCCGCCTTCGTTGTCATCGGCCTTCCCGAAGGGATTCTGGGGACGTCGTGGCCCAGCATCCGCGGCGAGTTCGGGCGCACGAACAGCGGTCTCGCGATTCTCCTCGGCGGGTTCACCGTCGGCTACACGATTTCGAGTGCCGCGTCCGGCCACCTGAGCGAACGTTTCGGCACATCGAGAATGCTGCGCCTGGCTCTTGTCACCAGCGCGGCCGGCGTCGTCTCCCTGGTTTCGGCCCCGACATTTTCCTTGATGGTGACGGCCTACGTCGTGCTCGGACTGGGAAACGGCACCATCGATTCGGTGGCCAACGCATGGACCGCGTTGGCCAGGGGACCGAGGGCCATGGGGATGCTCCACGCCGCTTTCGGAGTCGGGGCAACGGCCGGCCCTCTGGTCAGCGCAGGCCTCATATCCGCGGGCGCCTCATGGAGGTGGCCCTTCGCGGTGCTGTTCACCGGACAGGCAGCAGCACTGGCGCTGGTGTCACTGAATCGACAGGGATTCGACGACGCTCCCCGCCATCCCGGCATCGAAGCGCGACACCCACTCGCGCGGGAACCGGCCAGCCGGATGCTGCCGCTCATGCTCGCATGGTTTGCGATATACGTCGGCGTGGAGGTGACCATCGGTCAATGGAGTTTCACGCTTCTCACCGAGCAGCGTGGAGTGTCCGACAGGTTGGCGGGAACGCTCGTGGCTGCCTACTGGGGTGGTCTTACGGTCGGCCGGTTGGGCTTGGGCACGCTGGGACACAGGGTCCGGCCCGGCAGGCTCATGGGTCAGGTCACCGCCCTTGCAGTGGCGGCGGTCGCTTGGCTGTGGTTCGACCCAGGAGGGTTCGGCGCCCTGGGTCTCCCGGTCATCGGACTCGCGTTTGCTCCGATGTTCCCGCTGATGGTGAACCGCACCCCCGTGTATCTGGGACCGAACCGGTCGAACCGGGCCGTCGGCTACCAGCTGGCCGCGTCGAGTCTCGGGTTCATCACGACGCCGCTGCTCATCGGGGTTCTCGCCGACCATCATGGGATCGGGGTGGCGCCCCCGGTTGCGTTTGTCGCCATGGTGGTGCTCGCGGGGGTGTGGGCTGCGGTGTCATCCACCGCCCGACACTCAGTCGTCGGGAGTGGTGAGCGCCCCAGCCAGCGATGAGATCGCCGCGCAACGGTGGGCGTGGACGAAGTCGTCGCGATCGAGGCCGTTGGTCATGAAGCCGAGGGATATTCCGGTGGCCGGGTCGGCCCAGCCGCGCTGGCCTTTCGCTCCGCCGTGGCCGAAGGTGCACGGCCCGGTGGTGTGGCCGAATCCCCGCATGAGTGCCTGGCCGTCGTCGCCGGCAAGCATGAACGCATGGGTTCGGTTGGCGGCCACACCCATCCAGTCGGGGCGGTTCTGGCGCACGACCTCCAGGGCGTCGTGTTTCACGTCGGGCCGCAGGATCTCTCCATCGTCGTGGAGAATTGCCTGATACCAGAGCGCGAAATCGGCGGCGCTCGCTATGCCTCCACCGCCCGGGTTGCCGGCAGCCCGCAGGTCGGGATCGTTGAAAATCAACAGGGCGTCATCGGTCACCTCGGTAACCGGAATCTCGAACCCGAACTCCTTGGCCCGGGCCTCCATGTCGGGGGCCTCCCCGACGTTCACCACGTCGACGATGTCGGACTGCTGATCGACGGGAATCGCCAGCCAGCGGCCCAGTCCGGCCGGCTCCATGACCCGTTCTGTGATCACATCGGCGAAATGGCGGCCGGTGGCCGCGGTGATCAGGTCGGCCAGCACCCACTGAGCCGACGACGGGTGGTATTCGAAACGGGTACCGGGCTCCCAGTTGAGCCGCCACTTCGCGTAACGCTCAAGCCGGCCGGGACGGTCGGCCCACAATGCCGGCGGCATCGGGGCCGAAGGGAACCCCCCGGCGTGAAGCATCACCTGCGACACGGTGACCGTGTCCTTGCCGTTGGTGGCAAACTCCGGGATCATCTCGGCGACCGGGGACGACAGGCCGATCAGACCATCGGCGGCCAGTTCGAGCACGGTGAGGCTCACGGTCGGTTTCACCGCCGAGTAGGTGTGGAGACGGTTGGAGGTGGTGACATCGCCGAATGCCTCGAACACGGCAACCTCGCCACGGAATCCGATGGCCACCTGGCATCCGGGTATGCGGCCCTCGTCGACCTCGGCTCGGCAGCGGGCCAGCAGTGCCTCGACTCTTGACTTGATCAGATGGGTCATCGCTCCGAGACCGTAGTTTCGTCGACCGCCGCGGTGCGACCCGGCCATTCCGACAAATCGGGCAGGAGCGGTGTGATCGTGCGCTCGCGCAGCACGCCCTCCCAGACCCCAACGCCGTAGGACAAGTGGTCGAGGGTCCGCAAGATGATTGACTTCGCGGCGCCCGCGGGGCGCTTGCCGCTGGCCCAGTCGACGATCGCCGGAGTGAGGATGGCGACGGCGATTCCCTTTCTGAGGTTGGGCCTCCAGGCTGCCAGGAGCAATGCAGGGGGCCACCACACCCGGACTGTGGCCCGGTCGAGTCCGAGCCCGGCGTACATGTGCCCGCGACCAGCGAGGCGAATGGCCTCCGCTGTCGGATGCGGGATCGACTCGAGCTTTCTGGTGAGGGCTGCGGTTGAGCCGGCTGCGACGGCTGCCCCGACCACCGGATGGCCGGCCAAATTCATGGCCCACGCTCCGGCACTCCACCACGAGCATCTGGCCGGTGCGACCTTTGAGCCGTGTCGTTTGGCGAGCGATGCGGCCGACGCCCCATAGCGGCGACGCTGGTTGAGCCATCCCCGCCAGTCGGGGCGAGGGTCGTGAACCACCTCGACACTGGGCTCGTATCGCACCACACCGTCTGCGTCCGTGAGACGCCAGATCAGGTCGACGTCCTCACCCCATCTCAGATCGGGGTCGAAACCCCCCACCGCGTCGATGGCGGCGGTGCGTGCCACCAACGCGGCCGTGGGCACGTAGGAGATGGCCCGGCCCGGACCCACATTCCCCGGGACCTCGCCAAGATCAAGCGGGCTGTGGAAACGTTCGTGTGCGGCCAACAGACCGGGGGCCCGCCGACTTCTGACCCGGGGGGCCACCGCCACCACCGCCGGATCGTCGAAATGGCCGCACAGGCCCGAGAGCCAACCCGATCTGACCTCGAGGTCAGAATCGACAAAGGCCACGAACTCGCTTGTGATCGAGTCCATCCCGGTGACGCGGGCCGCCCCCGGGCCGCCGTTGTCGGGTCTGCGTATGTATTCGGCACTGTGGTCGCGGGCCACGCGTCGGTGGGACACGGCATCGGAGGAGGCATCGTCGACCACCACAGTCGGGACATCTCCCAGCGCCCGCAGACAGCGGTCGAGGCCGTCGACGTTGTCGTGCACCGGCACGATCACGGTCACATCGAGCGGCCGCACGGCAATCGGGCGGGGGTGGGCCATACCCGCATCGAGGAGTCGGCGGGCCAGTTTTCTGTGAGCAGGGTTGGGCCCCAAGGGTTCGCCGTCGACCCAGGAATCAACCAGGTCGGCGCCGACTGCCGACAACTTCATGATGCGCAGCGGTGCTCCCCCAATGAGAATGCGGCCACGATCAACGCGGCGCACCGACCCGTCGATGCGGATGCCAAAGCCGGCTGGGGGCAGCACGTCGGTCACGGATCGGACGGTAGCGCCGCCGTCCCCTACTCTTTGCGGATGCATGATCTTGTGATACGAAACGGCACTCTCATCGACGGGTCCGGTTCCGGCGCCCGTCGAGCCGATGTCGCCATCAGCGGCCCGGTCATCACCGAGGTCGGCGACGACGTGGGCGCGGGTCGGCGGACCATCGACGCCGATGGAATGCTGGTCACCCCCGGCTTTGTCGACATGCACACCCACTACGACGCCCAGGCCACTTGGGATCCCGAGCTCACCCCGTCGGGATGGCACGGTGTTACCACCGCGGTGATGGGCAACTGCGGCGTGGGATTCGCACCAGCCGACCCGGGCCGACACGACTGGCTCATCGAACTCATGGAAGGGGTGGAAGACATCCCCGGGGCCGCCCTCCACGAAGGCATCTCGTGGGAGTGGGAGTCGTTCCCCGAGTATCTCGACGCCCTGTCGTCGCGAGAATGGGTGCTCGATGTGGGCACCCAGATGCCCCACGGGGCACTGCGGGCCTACGTGATGGGCGAACGGGCCACCGATGATTCCACCGCCGAGGACATCAACCAAATGGCAGCTCTCACCCGCCAGGCCCTCGAGGCCGGGGCGCTCGGGTTTTCCACCTCGCGCACGCCGCTGCATCGCTCGGTCGACGGCGAGCTCGTGCCCGGCACCTTCGCTGCCCCCGACGAGCTTCTCCGCATCGCCGATGCCATGAAGACCGCTGGCCACGGCGTCTTCCAATGCGCGCTGCACCACCCCGAGGTTCCAGACTCCGTTTCCTGGCTTCGGGCAGTGGCCGAAATCACCGGCTGGCCGGTGATCTTCAATCTCAACCAGCCCG
>CAZDYO010000038.1:0-10766 GCA_964509555.1 uncultured Acidimicrobiales bacterium | reverse complement strand
ATATGGTGCGATCGGGGTCTTGGTTGGCCCGATCTTCGGGCGGCTCGGAGGCCTCTACATACTGCTGGTGCTTCCGTTTATCGACATCGGCATGGCCCAGAACCCGATGTTCGACGCCTCGCCGCCCGAGTGGGGAAAGTACCTGCCGTCACACGGCGCGATCCGGGTCCTGGTCGACACCGCGTTCACACCGTCGTTCGACGAGTTCGGGGCCACGCTTCTGGCGCTCGCCTGGCTGGCGGGTCTGACAGCTCTGGCAGCCACAGCGTTTCATCGGATAGTCACAACATGAAGGAGCAACTCATGTATTCAACAATCGCCATTCTCGCCCACGGGGCCGACGGAGACGGCTACGACCACATGTGGGGCGGCGGCGCATACGGGTGGATCTGGGGTGCATTGATGATGGCTGTGATGATCGCGGCCGTGGGAGCGCTTGTGGTCTGGATCGTTCGAGGTGGAGCACAATCGGCGACCCCCCGGCCGCCTGACCCGACCCACGACGCCCGTGCGATCCTCGCCAGGCGGCTGGCCGAGGGCGAGATAACCCCCGACGAATTCAACGAGCGCCTGTCCCACCTGAGTTGATTCCCGTCGGAGGAGTCATTCGCAGCGTCGGGCACCAACCTAGACTTCAGCACGTCGATCCCCGGAGCGGCAGCTCAGAGACGATCGAGGAAAGTGAGCTCACCCGAATGCCCGGATACACCATCAACCGTGATGACTACCTGAAGCGCCTTCGTCGTATCGAGGGCCAGGTTCGTGGTCTTCAGAGAATGATCGAGGAAGACAAGTACTGCATCGACGTGCTCACGCAGATCACCTCGGTCACCAGCGCACTTCGCAGTGTCGGGCTGGGTCTTCTCGACGAGCACGTACGCCATTGCGTGATGGATGCCGCCAACAACAGCACCGAGGCCGGCAACGACAAGATCGACGAGGCCATCGGTGCCATCGAACGGTTGTTGCGGGCCTAGTCGGCCAACACCACCGACATGAACTCGTTGAGTCCGGCCAGATCGAAACTGGCTGTGAGCTCACCGGACTCGTCGTGGCCCAGATCCAGGGCCGGGCAGAAGAACTCGTCCTCACCGATGAAGAAATCAGGCGACCCCTTCACGCCCCTTGCCTGGCCGGCTTCGTAGTCGTCGGTCACCCCCGGGCCGGGTTCGCGCTCAGGCGTGTCGAGCCCGTGATTCGCGGCTATCTGACCCAGGACGTCTGACCTGGAGATGTCGAGGCCCCGCTCGAACAGTGCGTCGCGTATTTCCAGGCTCACGGCCAGGCCGATCTCGGATGACAGCTCATACGCGGATGCAGTGAGGTTGAGTGCCGGGATGGTGGTGATCGGCCAGTTGGCGGGGTTGGTACCGGCGAACAGGTTCAGTCCGAGTTTGTCGCGGAGGCTCGCGGCCTTGGAGACGACCGCCTGGCCGTCCATCGGGGTTCCGTTCACCCACTCGAGGGGCCATGCCCGAACCCGAAGTTCCACCGGTGACCCGGCCCGACCAAGCAACTCAGCCACGCGTGAGAGGCCGACGTGGGTGAACGGGCAGGTGATGTCGGCGAAGACTTCGATGGTTTTCGACACGGATCAGGCTCCTTGCGAGTAGCGCTCGATGACCGAATTGAGATCGGCGGCGGTGGTTGCCCCGGTGATGTGGGCGGCTATGAGCCCGCTCGGCGCCACCAGGAATGTTTCGGGCACCGCGGTGACACCGAATGTTAACGAGTAACTCTCATAGTCCTGTCCGAGCACGGGCCACGGAGCTCCGCCCTGCTCGGCCAGGTATTGGCGGACGGCCTTGTCGGTGTCGCCCATCACGATCATGACCAACTCGGCGTCGCCCGTGATGGCGTGTTCGGCCTGCCAGGCGGCAAGCTCGGGATGCTCCTGCTGGCACGCCACACACCAACTGGCGAAGAAGTTGATGGCGACCCAGTTGCCACGGTAATCATCGATGTCGAAGGAGTTCCCGTCAAGGGTTGTCCCACTGACCGCCGGAACCAATTGTCCGACCAGCGGGCTCGGTCCACCGGGCTTGCCGGCGTTACCGATGTTGGTTCCCAGCAGCACCAACAGAAGGGCCATGACACCACCCGCGGCCACTGCGCCGAGTCGTCCGGCCGACAGGTGTCGGCCGGACGATTGGGGAGTGTCGGCCGAAGTGGCCGCGGGGGTGTCGGTCCTGGGCTCAGGCGTCGACGACGTCATAACCGGCGTCGCCGATTGCCGCACGGATCGCCTCGTCGGTGGCGGTGCCGTCGACCTGCACCGACTTGGTGTCGATGTCGACCTCAACCTTTTCGACACCGTCGACCTTGCTGACGCTTCCTTCGATCGACATCTTGCAATGTCCGCAGGAAATGCCGGGGACGGAGTAGGTGAGTGTGCTCATTTTGGTCTCCTCAGGGACGCTTGGTTCTGACTTGGTTGTTTTCGGTTCGGCCGGGTTCGCCTGCGTGGATGCAGGCCGTGGAACCCTGGAGTTCGACTTCCGGTAGCCCTTGAAGCGACGCAGCCGTAGTGAGTTGGTGACCACGAACACCGATGAGAAGCCCATGGCCCCACCGGCAATGATCGGGTTGAGGACACCGGCCGCTGCGAGCGGAATCGCGGCGGTGTTGTAGGCGAAGGCCCAGAACAGGTTGCCCTTGATGATCGTGAGGGTCCGTCGTGAGAGCGAGATCGCGTCGGCAACGGCACGGATGTCGCCGGAGACGATGGTGAGGTCGGACGCCTCGATGGCCACGTCGGTGCCGGTACCCACCGCGATGCCGAGGTCGGACTGGGCGAGGGCAGGGGCATCGTTGATGCCGTCTCCGACCATCGCGACCTGCTTGCCTTCACTCTGGAGGCGTTCGATTTCAGTGGCTTTGTCTGCGGGGAATACTTCGGCCACGACGTGGTCGACACCAACCTCGGCACCGACGGCATCGGCGGTCCGTTGGTTGTCGCCGGTTAGCAGGACCACTTCCATTCCCAGGTCGTGGAACGCATCAACCGCCTCGCGGCTGGTTGGCTTCACCCGGTCGGCGACAACGAACACCGCGTGTGCGGTCGGAGACTCGGAGTCGTCGTTCCAGCCGGCCAGCACCGCGGTGCGGCCGAGGGTCTCGGCCTTGGTGGCGGCCGACTCGATTTCGGCGGGCACGGTGTCGAACAGTGATCTGCGTCCGACCCGCACCTCGATACCTTCGACGATTCCGGTGACGCCGCTGCCGGGGAGGTTCTCGAACCCGTCGACCGAAGGCGGCTCGTCAACCGCGGCTGCGATTGCCCGGGCGATCGGGTGTTCGGACTTCGACTCGAGGGCGGCCGCGAGTCTGTGGGCGGTGTCGCTGTCGGTGGTGGAGTCGGTAACCACCTCGGTGAGCTCCATGCGTCCCTCGGTGATGGTGCCGGTCTTGTCGAGGACCACAACATCGACCTGGCGGGTCTGTTCGAGTATCTCGCCACCCTTGATGATCACTCCGAGCTGGGCCCCCCGACCGGTGCCGACCATGATGGCGGTGGGTGTGGCCAGCCCCAGTGCGCATGGGCAGGCGATGATGAGCACGGCAACGGCGGCGGTGAACGCCGAGTTGATGCCGTGGCCGGTGACCAGCCATCCGATGAGGGTGAGGCTGGCGATGCCGAGTACCGCGGGCACGAAGACGGCTGAAACCCGATCGGCCAGGCGTTGCACGTCGGCTCGTGACCCCTGGGCTTCTTCGACAAGTTGGATGATCTGCGAGAGCGCGGTGTCGGAGCCGACTCTTGTGGCCTCGACAACCAGCGAGCCGTTGGCGTTGATGGTGGCACCGATCACGTCGTCGCCGGGGCCAACCTCGACGGGTACCGGCTCGCCGGTGACCATTGAGGCATCGATGGCGGAGCGACCTTCGACGATGACTCCGTCGGTGGCGATCTTCTCACCGGGTCGCACGACGAATCGCATACCGACCTTGAGGTCCTCGGCTGGTATCTCGGTGCCGTCCTCGAGCAGGGCAACGCTGGATCCCAGTTCGGCGAGGGCGCGGATGGCATCGCCGGAGCGTTGCTTGGCTCGTGCCTCGAACCACTTGCCGAGAAGGATCAGGCCGATGATGGCGGCTGCGGTCTCGAAGTAGACGTGGCCGTCGCTGCCCGAGAAGAGTACGACGATCGACCACAACCAGGCCGAGAGGGTGCCCATGGACACCAGGGTGTCCATCGTGGTGGAACCGTGGCGCAGGTTCATCCACGCGGCCCGGTGGAATCCGAATCCGCTGTAGAACACAACCGGTGTTGCCAGCGCGCCGGCAACCCACCTGGATCCGGAGAACTCGAGGAACGGAACCATCGAGATGAGCAGCGCCGGGATGGCGAAGACGGCTGCGAACACGAGTCGACGGGTGAGCGAGACCAGGTGTTTGCGTTCGGACTCCTCCTGATCGGGGTCGTCGGGCACCGAGTAGCCGAGGCTCTCCACGGTGGCCTTGAAGGCCTCCTCATCGACGACATCAGGGTCGAAGATGACCCGGGCCTTGGAGGAAGCGAAGTTGACGTCGGCCTGGTCGACGCCATCGAGTTTGGAGAGGCTGCGACCGATACGCGACGCGCACGCCGCGCAGGTCATCCCCTCAAGTGGAAGGTCTATGCGATTGGTCATGTCAGTAATATACCCCCCTACCCTATATATGACAAGTGTAAAAGGTCACATTCGGACAGTATTGATCTGCCGGTTCCGGGCGTCGGCAGATACACGAAGGGCGTCGACCCTGCGGTCGACGCCCTTCGTGTGTTGAGGCTCAGGCTGTCTCAGGCACGGCCCTTCAGCAGGAAGTTCCAGTAGAGCATTGGCAGGCCGTACTTCTTGAGCAGCCACATGTCGCGGCGGGGCTTGGTGAGGTTGATCAGCGGGAAGCTCGGCTTGTGTTCCATCGAGTAGTCGAACTCGGCGAGCAGCATCTTGTGGCGTGATGTGGTGAGAGGACACGACGCGTAGCCCCCGTAGTTGGCGGCGATCTCCTTGCCATCGAGGTGGGCCAGCACATTGGCGACCACCACCGGCGCCTGCTTGCGCACGGCCGCACCGGTCTTCGAGTTGGGCGTGGATCCGGCATCGCCCAGTGAGAACACGTTGGGATAGCGGACATGTTGATGGGTGTGCTTGTCGACATCGACGTAACCGGTCGGGGCATCGGTTGCCAGGGGACTCGACTTGACCCAGTCCGGAGCCGACTGGTGGGGAACCACGTGCATCATGTCGTAGGGCAGGTCGAACGCAGAGCCGTCGTCGTTCATCGGCTTGAAATGGGCCTGGCGACCATCGGGGTCGACCGACTCGAGTTCAGCCATGGTGTGGAGGTTGATGCCGTATCCGTCGATCACCTTGTCGAGAGCGTCGGCGAACACCGGCACGCCGAAACTACGGGGCGTTGGCAGGACCAGGTGAACGTCGATGTTGTCGAGCACGCCTTGGTCGCGCCAGTAGTCGCAGGCCAGGTAGGCGATCTTCTGCGGTGCTCCAGCACACTTGATGGGCCCGCTCGGCATGGTGAACACCGCCGTGCCCGACTTCGTGTTCTGGATGAACTCCCAGGTCTTGGGAGCAAGGTCCACACGGTAATTCGAGGACACGCCATTGGATCCGAGGGTGTCGGTTACTCCGGGGATCTTTCCCCAGTCGAGCTGGATTCCGGGGCAAACCACGAGTGCGTCGTAGCCGATTGTCTTTCCTCCGGCGGTGGACACCGAGTTGTTGTCGGGATCGAACTCCGTGGCGGCATCCTTGATCCATGCGACCTTTTTCGGCATGACCGACGACTCGTCACGTACGGGTTTCGTCGATGAGACGCAGCCGCCTCCCACCAGCGTGAACAACGGCTGGTAGTAGTGCTTGTCGGAAGGCTCGATGACAGCGATGTCGTCGATCTTCCTGGCCAGCCGGGCCGCAACCGAAATGCCGGCGGCCCCACCCCCGACGATGACAATCTTGTGATGTTGGTCGATGGACATTGGTCGGTCGCCTCGTTTCGCGTGCCGGCTGGGCCGGTGGATGGATCAATGCGGATGTGTCAGACGTGACATCCGTCTCAGACAAATGTACGGACATTTATCCTCTGTGTCAATCGTCACAGAATAATTGGCATGAATCCGGACGGTTGACCGAGGGGCCGGGTCAGGAAGGACCGGCCGCGCCCCGGAGCTTGAGGGTGTCACTCAGGTGACAGCGCACCATTCTGCCGGGCTCGATCTCACGCCATTCCGGTAGCTCGGTACGACAACGATCCTCGGCATACGGGCAACGGGTATGGAACCGGCAACCCGAGGGGGGGTCGCTGGCACTGGGCACCTCGCCGAGAAGGGTTATCGGCTTCATGGTGCGGTCGGGGTTGATGGCCGGGATAGCCGAGAGGAGGGCCTCGGTGTAGGGGTGCCGAGGTCGGCTGAACAGCCTCGTGGTCTCGGCCAACTCGACCAGTTGCCCCAGGTACATGACCGCCACCCGGTGGGATAGGTGGGCCACCACACTCAGATCGTGGGCGATGAACAGGATCGCCACCCCGAGCTCTTCTTGAAGCTCGCCGAGAAGATTGAGGATCTCGGCCTGGATCGACACATCAAGCGCCGACACGGATTCGTCGGCCACCACGAATGAAGGGTTGGTGACCAGCGCCCGGGCTATGCCGATGCGTTGGCGTTGCCCGCCGCTGAAAGCGTGGGGGAAACGCCTCAGATGCTCGACGTTGAGTTTGCATCGCAGGGCAACGTCGCGCACTCGCTCCTCGAGTTCATCACCCTTGCAGAGCTTGTTGACGATCAGCGGCTCGGCGATGATGTCGCGGACTGTCATACGCGGGTTGAGTGACGAGTACGGGTCCTGAAAGATCATCTGCATGTGCTGGCGAATCTTGCGCAGGCTCTTTCCGGAGATCGACGCCAGATCGATCACGTCGTCGTTTAGGTGGAACCCAACGGTGCCTCCGGTGGGGTCGAGTGCCCGCAGAATCGATCTTCCGATCGTGGTCTTGCCGGAGCCGCTCTCGCCGACCAACCCCAGGGTCTCATTGGTGTCGATGGTGAACGACACACCGTCGACGGCGCGCACGGTGCCCACCTGACGGTTGAACAGTCCTGACTTCAGCGGGAAATGGACCTGCAACCCTTCGACATCAAGGACCCTCGTTGTCTCCAGGGTCGCCTCCGTGTCAGACATGGGACGCCTCCGACTCCTTGTCGTGAAGATGGCAACTGACAAAGTGTGAGGGGGAGATCTCGATTGGTGAAGGGCCATCAACCTCACACCTGCCGGCGATGGCCACATCACATCGGGTGTGGAACGGGCAACCGGAGGGTCGCGCCAGCGGGCTGGGTATGTCTCCCGGGATGGCGGTGAGCCGCTCGTTGAGACGATCGAGCCTTGGGATGGCCTCCAACAGCTTGGAGGTGTACGGATGCTCGGGATCGGTGATGATCTCACGAACGGTGCCGGTCTCGACGATCTTGCCCAGATACATGACGGCGACGTCGTCGGCGATCTGGGAGATCACCCCCAGATCATGGGTGATGAAGATGATGGCCATACCGAACTCTTCGCGAAGTTCACGAAGAAGATCGAGAATCTGGGCCTGAATGGTGACATCGAGAGCGGTGGTGGGCTCGTCGGCGATTAGCAATCGCGGCTGGCTGGCCAGTGCAACCGCGATCATCACCCTCTGGCGCATCCCCCCCGACAACTCGAAGGGATACTGGTCGATGCGGGTTTCGGGGTCGGAGATCCCCACACGTTCGAGCAGATCAAGAGCGATAGTGCGAGCTTCCTTCTTGGTGATGTCCCGGTGGAGCATCGCCGATTCCATGATCGGATTTCCGATGCGATAGGTGGGTGCCAGCGACGACATCGGCTCCTGGAAGATCATGGCGATCTCGCCGCCGCGAATGTTCTGGAGGCGCTTGTCGCGGCGGTGGAGCTTGGCGATGTCGATCATGCCGTCGGCCGTCGACAGCTCCATCCGCGACTTGGGATCGAGCTTGGCGGTGGATGGAAGCAGTTGGATGAGAGCGCGGGTGCAGACACTCTTGCCCGACCCACTCTCGCCCACCAGTCCGAGGATCTGACCTTCGTCGACATCGAAGTCGATCCCATCGACGGCGCGGACATCGCCGTCCTCGGTACGGAAGGTGATTCCGAGATCGCGGACTCGCATGATCCGCTTGTCTGGTGCGGTCATGACGACTCCTGGTAGGGATCGGCAGCATCTCGGAGGCCATCGCCGAGGAAGTTGAACGCAAGAATCGCCACAACGATGAAGCCCGCCGGTGCCAGCAGCCACGGGGTCTGTTCGAGAACCTCAACCTTCTGGGCATCCTGCAACAGGACACCCCAACTGACCGTGGGCGGCCTGAGCCCCAAGCCGATGAACGACAGCACGGACTCGGCGAGAATCATGTAGGGGAACTCGATTGCCAGGGTCACCACGATGTAGCTGAAGAAGGTGGGGAGCATGTGGCGGGTGACTATTCGGAACGGTCCGGCCCCGGCGAGTCGGGCCGCGACGACGAAGTCTTCGTCCTGAAGGGTGAGCAGCATCGAACGGATGCGACGGGCGAGGGTGGTCCAACCGACGAGCCCGAGAATGATCGCCGTGAAGAAGAAGATCTTCTGGTTGGTCCAATCCTGTGGGAACGCGGCCGCCAAACCCATCACCAGCGGGATCGTGGGAATCGATCTCACGATCTCGATCAGGCGCTGAATGGCGTAGTCGATCCATCCACCGGTGAAGCCCGAGATGCCACCGAAGATGAGTCCCAGGAAGAAGGCGGTGAACAGGCCGGCCAAGCCGATGGTCATCGAGGTTCGGGTGGCCACCATTATTCGGCTGAACTGGTCGCGGCCCAAGCCGTCGGTGCCGAGCAAATGAATGAACCCGGGGGCCGTTTCGGTCTCGATGATTTCGGGCTCAGCGGTGGCGTCCGGTGCGGCTTCGGGACTGGTCGTCGTGGTGGCGGGTGCGGCCGTGGTGGTGCCACCGATCTGGAAGTGGCCGTTCTCGTCACGCTCGATCGAGGCGAACGGATCGTCGGTGGCCGAGTCGGAGGAGGTCGAGTCGCCTCCGCCTATGGAGCCGATTCCGTTGCTGCTCGACGGAGCCTTGGTCTTGACGACCGGGATCTGCTCGTCGCCAACGCCGAACAGGTGGAAATCGGATTCGAACAAGCCGAGGAAGGTCCACTTCTTGCCGTGGACGAACCAGCGGATCTGTTGATTGGAGTCGAGCCCCTGCACCTTGAAGGCGAAGCCGTCTTCGACGCCGCCGCGGGTGGTGATCTGGGAATCGATGTGGGGCCTGGTCGGACCGCCATCCCAGATCTTGACGATCTCCGGAGGGCCCTTTAGATAGTTGGTGTCGCGGGTGGTGGCGCCGTAGGGGGCGATGAAATCGGCGAAGAAGACGACCAGGACGTAGAGGCTGAGGATTCCTGCCGACACCATTGCCAGCCGATGTCGCTTGAATCGCACCCATACCATGTGCCATTGGGTGGCTTCGGAAAGTTGATCGGCTGCCAGCTGCGACGGGTCACTGTCGCTTGGTGGGTTCGACTTGGTCCTCGAGAGGAGCCTTGGGAGTTTCATGTCAGCCGCCCAACTTCACGCGGGGATCGACCGCAGCGAGAACCAGGTCGGACACGAAATTGCCGAGCACGTAGATCATGCTCATGATGAAGAGAATGGCTCCTGCAACCTGGGTGTCCTGGTCGAGCAACGAGAGGATCAGCAGCTGACCGAGCTCGGGTAGTGCAAGTACCAAGGCGACGACGGGAGCATCTGACAGAACCCGGTTGATGTCGAAGGCGAAGGTCGAGATGATCGGGTTGAGAGCCTGGCGAACCGGGTACTTGGTGATCAAGCGAACCTCCGGCACGCCTCGCGCCCGGGCCGCGGTGACATAGAGCTTGTTGATCTCGTCGAGCATCATTGCCCGCACGGTTTGAAGTTGAAAGGCGAGGTTTGCGGTGCCGAGGACGATGATCGGCACCCACATATGTCGTAAGAGGTCGAGCAATTTCGCGAACGACCAGCCGGCGTCCTTGTATTGCGGGGAGAACAGGCCGCCCACGCTCGATCCGAAGTAGCGGACCGAAACCCACAGAAGAATCAGGGCGAAGAGAAAGTTGGGGAGCGCCAAGCCGATGTATCCGACGCCAGTGAACGTGTAGTCGGTGATCGAGTAGCGCCGAACCGCCGAATACACGCCGATCGGAATGGCCAGCGCGTAGGTGAGGAACAATGTGGCGAAGATGATGATGGTGGTGAGCAGCATCCGGTCGCCGATGAGCTTGTTGACCGGGGTCTCGTTGGTGAGGGACTGGCCGAAGTCCCAGTGGAAGATGATTCCGCTGATCCAGTCCCACCATCTGACGATGAACGGATCGTTGAGGCCGAAGCTTTGACGAACCGCTTCGATCTCTCTGAGACTCACGACCGATCCGCCCTGGAACTTCTTGGCCAGGTAGATGTCGGCGGCGTCTCCGGGTGGCAGCTCGATGATCCAGAAGATGATCACCGAGACAACCGTGAGTGTGATGATTCCGCCGATAAGTCGCCGAAGCGTGTACCTGGCCATTACTTGGTTCGACTCCCTTCGGCCTTCGAGTTGGTGGTGTTGTCAGAACACAGGGCCTCACCCGCCGGGCTCCTTGGGGGCCCGGCGGGTGAGAGTCCCCGCTACATGAAACTACGTTCCGGGAAAGTACCCGTCATCAGCCTCGCTGGAGATACCAGGAGTAGGTGTTGAAC
>CAZDYO010000037.1:0-11362 GCA_964509555.1 uncultured Acidimicrobiales bacterium | reverse complement strand
ATGTTGTCCGACGAATCCGCCTGGATGACGGGCCACATCATGGCCGTCGACGGTGGCCAGATCACGCGGATCTGACATGGCTCCGGACTGGCGAGAGGAGCGCTTGCTCATCGATGGACGACTTCGGCACGCCACGGATGATCGAACCTACCCGAATGTGTCTCCGGCCTCTGGTCGGACCATCGGCCTGGCAGCCGACGCCTCCCGGGCCGATTTCGACATGGCGATCGGCGCGGCCCGATCGGCGTTCGACAGCTCACCGTGGAGCACCGACACCCGGTTTCGGGTCCGGTGCATCAGACAACTACACGACGCTCTCACGGCCCACGTTGCCCAGCTGACCGAGTTGACCATCGCGGAGGTCGGTGCCACCCGTTCCGCGTGCGGCTCGATCCAGGTGGTCTCGCCGATTGGGTTTCTCCCCTACTACGCCGAGCTCGCCGGGTCCTACGAATGGACCACCCCGCTCGGTGAAGCCGACACACTCGGCGGACGAGCGAGCCGCTGGGTCGAGCGCGTACCGGTTGGTGTTGTTGCCGCCATCACACCGTGGAATGTTCCCAACCAGATCAACCTGGCCAAGATCGTTCCCGCTCTGGCAGCGGGATGCACTGTCGTCCTCAAACCGGCACCCCAAACCCCGTGGACGGGTCTGGCACTCGGCCGACTCATCGTCGAACACACCGACATCCCCTCTGGTGTGGTCAACATCGTCACCTCCTCGGACCCGGCTGCCGGAGCGATCCTCACGACCGATCCTCGCGTCGACATGATCAGCTTCACGGGCTCCACCGGCACCGGGAAGAAGGTGATGCGGGCAGCCGCCGACAACGTCACCAAGGTGTTTCTCGAGCTCGGAGGGAAGTCGGCGCTGATCGCTCTCGACGATCTCCCCGACTTTTCCGAGGTTGCGGCCACTGCGGTGTTCGGCACTGCCACCGTGTGCGGCCAGGGGTGTGCACTCACCACTCGACTCCTGTTGCCGAGATCGCGCTACGACGAGGCGGTCGAAGCGATCGCCACGATGATGCAACACACACCGCCGGGGGACCCCGACGACCCATCGACAGTGCTCGGGCCGTTGATCAGCGCCGCCCAACTCGACCGGGTCGAACGCCTCGTAGCCTCCGCCGTGGCTGATGGGGCCCGAATCGTCTGCGGTGGACGGAGGCCCGAATCGCCGTCCGGGGGGTTCTTCTACATGCAAACTTTGATTGCCGATGTCGACAACAGCATGACCGTCGCCCGCGAAGAGATTTTCGGGCCGGTCCTGGTCGCCATTCCCTACGACGACGACAACGACGCGGTATCGATCGCCAACGATTCGCCGTACGGCCTGTCGGGAGCAGTATTCGGCGACGACGAAGACCGGGCCCTTGAGGTCGCCCGGCGAATCCGGACCGGCACCATGTCGGTCAACGGTGGAGTCTGGTACGCGCCGGATGTTCCCTTTGGCGGGTTCAAGCACTCGGGCATCGGCCGTGAGATGGGCCTGGCCGGGTTCGAGGAGTATCTCGAGTCGAAGGCGTTTGCCAGACCCGTTTAGCCGGCCTCACTCGCCACGAGCAGCGGCGACCGTGGCATCGATTTCTGCTTGGCTGACCTGACATTCCAGAGCGGCCTTCACCACGGGAGCCAGGGCCTCGTCGCTGAAGGTTGCGATCCCGGACGCCACCAGATCGTCCTCGGTGGTGTGGGACAGCAACACATCCGCGGTGCAGACCGCCTTGTTCGCCGCGACCCCCTCGCCGGTGAGCATGTCGAACAAGACTCCGGTGATCAAACCCTCGGGGCGAGTCGTGTCGTAGTCGGCAGGATCCACGGGTGGAGGCACCGTTTCGCCAGGTGCCAAGGTCGTTGTGGTCGTGGTGGTGGTGGTGGTTGTTGTCGTGGTTGGCAGGGCAACCAGAGAGTAGTTCGAGTCGGCCACGGCAACCGAGTCGACGCTCGCACTGGAAATCAGAGCAAACAAAGCAACGGACAACATGACGGCCACGACACCAACTCCGGCCATGGTGTGCCGTCGAACCGGGGCGGCAAGACTCACGGCGCGCTCGGTTGGATTTCCTCCGAGCCCAAGCCAGCCGCGATCGTCGGCCCATACGAGCAGTGGGGGCATGGCCATCAACGCGGCCAGGAGGGCAATCGCGACATTGAGAGTGACGACCACCCCGAAGTCACGCAACAGGGGGAGCGGCGAGATCATGAGGGTGGCGAAACCGCCAACCGTGGTAGCGGCCGAGGTGAAGAAGGCGCGACCGGTTCTGGCTGACGCAGTGTCGGTCGCCGAACGCGCATCGAGACCGCGCTCGCGCTCCTCTATGTATCTCGCCGTGATCAGCACGGCGAACTCGACACACGACGCGATCACCAACGGGCCGCTCACGGTGGTGAGCGGACTGAGGGTTATCCCGAGCCCACTGACGATCGCCGAGGATGCGCCCACCGCGAGAGTCACCGGCACGAGGGTGAGGGCAGCGCGGGTGAGGCTCCGGAAGCGCAGTACCAGCCAAAGAGCGGCGGCGGCAAGAGCAACATAGGTGAGAGCCATGCGATTGGCGGTGAGGTTCTTGAGCAGACCGACGCCGACGACCGCCAGACCCGCCGGTACGGCACGAATGGGTTCCTGCCCGGGGCGCAGTCCCACCGTGAGCACGGAGTCACCCGTGTAGTCGATCTCGGCCAACCTGGCGGCCAGGTCGGCATTGATCTCGTCTACGAACACCGACCTCTCCTCAAGACTCGCCGGTCCGAGATTGAGGTTCACCTGGGTGGCAGTCAGATCCGGACGAAGCAGGAGACGTTGTATGTCGACCGGTGCCACGTCGTATATGGCCTGGAGATCCTCGGGGGTGGGGGGCAACGGTGTTGCACCCTCGATGTCGATGATCTGGGACATGGTTCCCACCAGACTCGACGAGGAGACAACATCGGGCCGGGCCTCCGAATCGGCAATGAAATCGGTGAGCATGGCGTTTATCTGCGGGGCGAGAACGTTGTTGGACTCGATCAGCACGCCGAGGGTCGATGAGAACCCGGCCGCGTCCTCAAGGGTGTTCACGTCGGCCACGACCTGCGACCCCTGATCAACCCAACGAAGGGGATCCGACTGGATCCTGGTCTTGCTCTCGAGTCCAATCCCGAGCGCGATCAGCACCAACGAGGCCGCCGCTATCGGCAGCACCCATCCTGTCGACAGCGAGCCCAACCTCACAACAAGTCGCTCGGTGAAGGATGCCCCTCTCGATTCGGTGCGGCGATTCCATTCACGCGAACCCAGGACGGTCACCGGGACGATGATCCCCGCCGCCAGCAGCACGACGATCCCGATGGCCAACATTACGCCGAAGTCCCGGATCATCGGCACCTGGGACACACGAAGGGCCAGAAACGCGACGACGGCCGCGGCGACAGCCGCGACGAGAGGAGGTGCCACGTTGGCGACAGTCTCCGATATTGGATGGTCGGCCCTGACCAGCACCACCTCTTCTTCGACCCGGTTGTGTATCTGGATGGCGAAATCGATCCCCATTCCGATGAGGATCGGTAGCCCCGAAATGGTGACGAGCGACAGATCGATGCCCAGGAAGCCGAGCATGCTGAAGGCCCACAGAACGCCGATGATCACCGCCAGCAATGGCAGCAGCCGCCACCTCACCTTGAACATCACCAGCAACACCAGGGCCATCACTGCGAAAGCCATCAGGCCAAGGCTCAGCATTCCGCCCTGCAGGTAGTCGTTGATGTCCTTCAGGTAGACGGGAGTGCCGGTGGTGATGGTGGACGCGTTGTCGAGATGGAAGCCCTCCACCTCGGCCAACACAGCGTCCGTGGCCTTTGACAACTCGTCGAGGTTGGCGTTGCCCTGGAGAACCACCGCACCCACCGCCGTCGACTGATTCGGAAAGCTGCCCAGCAGGGACCGCCGTATCACCTTCGAATCCTGAGCCGGTGGTGTGACCGACCCACCAGCGGCGGTGTATCCACGATTCTCGTAGAGCAGAAAATCGTTCCAGGTAGGATCGCCGATCGTACGGTCCGCCACGGCCCCGATTCGGGCGAGGCTGAGGCTCACGTCGGACTTGCGCAAGGCCTTGGCTGCGGGATCCGGCTCGCGCTGTGCTGCCGAGATCAGGCCGGTGGTGCCGGGGCCGTTGCTGATGGATTCACTCCACTGAAGCGCGGTGAGAGGTGAGACCACGGAGAAAACCTGGGGAATGGCGCGAAGCCGGGTCTCCAGATCCTTGATCGCGGCAATGTTCGCGGGCGTGAACAACTCGTCGACGGTGTGGCCCTCGTCCATCGAGAAGAGCTGGATGATCGCCTCCCCGCCGAACGCGTTCTGATACTCGACGTTGTCGATCGCCTCCTGCGAACCGGGGTCCAGGTAGCTGTCCTGACCGGTGGCGAACTGGACCTTCGCCAGCCCAACCGACATCAACGCGGTGAGACCGACGATCACAGCGACAACAGCCACCCAGTGCTTACCGAGCTGAACCCCCATCGAGCGCCAAAAACGTTCCATTTCAGCCTCCACCAGTGGGCCAACGATCACTGCTGTCTAGCAGGGTGCACAAGTATCGGGGAAGGTCCGAAGTCACATACTGGGGGTGTGCGCGAGCGGCCGGGCCAATGAGCCAAGCGTCCCATCCCCGGCTTCTCGACACGAACCCTGCGGTCGTACGCTGGCCGGGTGCCCCCCTCCGTGCGGTCTCACGATCCGCAGTCCTCATCAAGATTCGATCACCGCGTCGGAATCTGGCTGCTCGTCTGCGCGGTGATGGTCTACTCGATGGTGGTGATCGGAGGAATCACCCGGCTCACCCGCTCAGGCCTCTCGATCGTCGACTGGGATCCGGTGATCGGCACACTGCCACCGCTGAGCCACCAGGCATGGCAACACACCTTCGAGGCCTACCGACAGTCGCCGGAGTTCAACCTGGTCAACAACGGCATGACCCTCGGCGATTTCAAATCAATATTCTGGTGGGAGTACTTCCACCGGCTGCTCGGGCGGACCGTGGGAATGGTCCTGCTGGTCCCGACCGCCTACCTGATGGTCACCCGCAGAGTGAGCCCCCGTCTGGCCCGTCGACTCTCGGGACTCGTCGCCCTCGTGGGCCTGGAGGGTGCGCTCGGGTGGTTCATGGTGAGTAGCGGGCTCGTCAACCAGCCCCGCGTAAGCCAGTATCGCCTGGCCGCACATCTTCTCACCGCAGCCGCGATCCTCGGCGCCATCTGTTGGGTGGCCTGGGATCTTCTCGACCCCGTTGAGCGCCGATCCGACACCAACGCGCCGATCGCCCGGCGGCTGGCCTTCGGCTCGGTCGCGGCTGTGGTCATGATGCTCGGCTCTGGTGCACTGGTGGCCGGAACCAGAGCTGGTTCCGGATTCAACACCTTCCCGCTCATGGAAGGGCGACTGGTTCCGAACGACCTGCTTGCTCTCCAGCCGCGCTGGACCAACTTCACCGAGAACCTCGTGACCGTCCAATTCCAGCACAGGTTCATGGCCTTGATCGTGACTGCCATTGCGCTCACGCTCGGCACCCACACGCTCCGATCCGACACCCGACCCAAGCCCCGCATGGCAGCTTGGGTCCTCCTGATCGTGGTTCCGATGCAAGTCACTCTCGGCGTTCTCACTCTCGTGAATCACGTACCGGTTGCATTGGGTTCGTTGCATCAGGCGCTGGCATTGATTCTCTTTGTCCTGGTGCTCCATCTGGCACGCGCCCTTTGCACGCGCCCGCCGTCAGCGGGCCGTGTAACCGCCGTCGACAGGAACGATGGCGCCGGTCATGTAACTCGCGGCATCAGAAGCGAGGAACACAACCACAGCGGCGATCTCATCGGGTCGGGCCAGACGCTTCACGGGGATCGAACTGTCGGCGAGCTTCTGTAGATCCGCGGCGGAGGGCCGATGATCGCGTCCGGATGAAAGCATCGGGGTGTCGACCTCCCCGGGTGCCACCGCATTGACTCGTATGCCATCCGTGGCGTGGTCGAGCGCCAGGGACTTCGTGATCTGGTGCACGGCCCCTTTCGAGGCGCAGTACGCCGTGACCCCTGCGGCGCCTATGTCTCCCCATATCGATCCGAAGTTGATGATCGACCCCCGCTGTTGGGCGACCATGTGGGGCAGCGCGGCGCGACACATGAAGAACGTGCCGTCGACGTTGACCCCCATGATTCGCCGCCATCCGAGGTCGTCGGTGTCTAGTCCCCCGGCGCGCAGAATCACACCGGCACAGTTGACCAGGACGTCGACGCGGCCGGTTGCGTCGTATGCGGCCGCGACCGCCGAGTCGCAGAAACCCGAGTCCGAGACGTCACCGGTTTCCACCCGGACTGCATCCACCTCCTCGCCTACTACATGGGCCCGTTCGACGTCGCGGTCAATGATCACCACCGACGCGCCAAGGGACGAGAACGCTCGGGCTGTGGCCGCTCCCATGCCCGATGCACCCCCGGTGATTACGACGGTGCGTTCTGCCAACTCAGTAAATCGCGTTGATACCGCGCCGCTCATCGTTGCTCTCGTTTCACGAACTGGCTCCCGCCATAGGTCTGCTCGGTGGGCTGCAGTTCGATCCGGTTCACGTTCACCCTCCAGGGCGCGTCGACCGCGTAGAGAATCGCGTCGGCCACATCGCTGCTCGTGACCTCATCGACGCCCGTGTTCTTGGCGCGTTCCACCGCGTCGGCATTGTCGTAGGCCACATCGTAGAATTCCGTCGAGACGCGGCCGGGGCAGATCTCGGTAACCCGAACTCCGGTCCCCTGCAGCTCCAGCCGAAGATTCGTGGAAAGCAGGTGAATTGCGCCCTTGCTCGCCCCGTACAGCGCGGCCGGCAATGGGTACAGACCCGCCATCGACCCGATGTTAACGATGTGTCCCCTGCCCCTCTCGATCATCCGGGGCAACACCGCACGAACTGCGTGGAGTGCGGCGCTGACATTGGTGTCGATCGTGCGATCGATGTCGTCGATTCCCGACTCCGCGAGTGAGCCGAATGCTCTACCGAGGCCGGCATTGTTCACAAGGACATCGGCTTCGACGGATTCGACGAGGGCGCACATCTCGTGGGTGTTTCGCACATCGAGAACGTGGGTGATGCACCCCGTGAGCTCGGCGAGACGATCAAGGCGATCCTTGCGTCGGGCCACGGCATGGACCTCCATCCCCCGTCGGCACATGGCGGCCACCGTGGCCGCGCCAATTCCACTGGAGGCTCCGGTGACCAGTGCCGTCTCGTATTCCGACGGAGTCATCAACGTGACTCCCTTGACCCGGCGGACGCATCGGCCACCGGGCCGACAGAGGTGAGTGGCCAGGGGCGTTCACGCTCGACATCCATGGCCACGTCGAAGAGCAGATCATCACGATGATGGCGAGCCATCACCTGCATACCGATGGGCAGATGGTCGATGGTGCCGATGGGCACCGACACGGACGGGTTGCCGTAGACGTTGGCAGCAATCGTGAGAGCACCCATGTTGACAACGTCCGGATACTTGTCGGATGCCCATTCGAGCAGACGAGTGGGCATCCGCTGCGCCACCGTTCCGCCCATTCTGATCATCCACATGAGTCGCCTGAGCGCGAATCCGGCCACGGCGCTCGACTTGGCAGCATCGATGAAGCTCGACTCCGGGTTGCTCATGGTGGCATCGGCGGCGAATGCCGGTCCGGGGTTGGTGGCGCAAATGATGAGGTCCGCGACCTCGTACGCCTCGGCGAAAACTTCGTTGGCCTCGACCCTCAGCGCCTCGGCCGCCGCGGCCGTGCGGATGTTGTAGAGCGACTGCGACAGAAACATTCCGACCTGGATCTCATCGGTGAGATCGCCTCGACAGCCGGGCCACAGATCATCGAGTTCGGCGACGAGCGTGGCGTTGTTGCCCATCATCCACTGGGCGGTGAATCTCGGCAGATCGACCTTGTGGTTGACAATCACCATCCCGTTGCGCTTGACCAGATCCTCGGCTGCGGCACGAGTGGCATCCTCGACGCCCGGATCGAGCCTGACCCCACTCAGGGCGGGGTCGATGATCACGCGCTTTCCAGCCAGATCCGTGTTGCCGAGCGATGCCTCCCAATTACCCGGCGAGGGGATCGAGGTCGGGTCGTGGGGGTCGGACCCGGCGCAGACGTCGAAGTAGCGGGCCGCGTCGCGCACCGAGCGGGCCAGGCATCCGGCCACCACGGTGTTGGGGCGAATGAACACGTGGGGCCCCCGCGGGATCCGTCCGTAGGTTCCCTTCATACCCAACAACCCGTTGTAGCCAGCAGGGATCCTGATCGAACCACCCCCGTCCCCACCGGTTGCGAGTGGCACCAGACCGCCGGCCACCGCCGACGCACTACCCGCCGATGATCCGCCGGCGGTCCTCCCGTGCTGCCATGCATTGTGGGTGACGCCGTTGATCCTGGTGACGCTCACGTTGAGACCGCCGAACTCGCTGGCCGTTGTTTGACCGATCGGCACCGCTCCACCGTCATCCATCAGGCGCTGAACAGCCGTGGTGGTGAATTCGGCCTTGCGATCCGCGAACACTAGGGACGCCTCGGTGAACGGCCATCCCTCCACCGCGTCGAGTTCCTTGATCCCGACCGGAACTCCTCCGAAGGGCTTGGAAACATCGGCATCGGCGGCCCTCTCAAGGGCCTGATCGGCATGCATGTAGGCGAAGCAGTTGAGATCGCTGCGATCGATCGCCTCGAGTACGGCGTTCGTCTCCTCCACTGGTGAGCGCTCGCCCCGGCGATACGCGTCGACCAGGGAGCACGCGTCGCCCTGCCATGGTTGATCTGTCATCCCGTGATCATCGCGCAGAAGGTCGGCGGAGCGCGACCCCGGTCAGGGGCCTCCTCCCCGCGACCGCGCACAGTGACCGTTCTGGTGAGGCTGGAGAGATGGTTTCGCCACAACTACCATCTTCCCGAACAGCAAACTGTCGGGGCTCACCCGACGATGAAGGAGAAATCGGTGCCCACGGGAACAGTAAAGTTTTTCAACAACGAGAAGGGCTACGGCTTCATCTCACGCGACGACGGCGACGACGTGTTCGTCCACTATTCAAAGATCGAGGGCACCGGATACCGTTCGCTCGAAGAAGGTCAGAAGGTGGAGTTCGAGGTCGGGCCCGGCCGCAAGGGCGAAGAGGCCACCTCGGTGAAGGTCATCTGATCCAACAGCCGAGGTCCCATCGGCTGGTTCAGCCGCCGTCTGCTCCGGTGTGGGCCCGCCAAGCCGACTCCAGCCTGGCCACTCCCTCGGTGATCTCGCTTCTGGTGCGATCGAAGCAGATCCTCACATGGCTATCGGAGCGATCGCCCGGTGAGGCCATGGCTCCGGCCATAACCGCCACCCCACAACGCGCTGCCGTCTCCACGAAGGGAAGAGAGTCCCCGAGGGGCAGCCTCACCCAGTGACACAGACCCCCATCAGGTTGATCGACCTCCCAGCGGGGCAGTTGCGTCGAAAGCAGACCACGCAAGTGGCGCTCCGACATTGTCAGTGCCTGTCGGCGTTGGGCGACGATTCCGTCGAGCCGCTTGAACACGTCCATCGCCAATACCTGCGACGGCATCGAGGTACCGATCTCCACCTGGGACCGCCGATGGGCCAGCCGGCGACGAAGCTGCACCGGCGGAACCAGCCATCCGATTCGCAGGCCGCCCCAAGCGAGCTTCGACAGCGTCCCGAGCTCGATCACCGGTGCCCGGTGACAGGCGGTTGCAAGCCTCGGGCAGGTCGGCCGAATCGCGAGGTCGGCAAGTGCCTCGTCGGCCACCACCGGAACGCCGTGGCGGTCGAGCACCTCGGCGATCTCGCGTAATCTGGCATCACTGGTGGTGGTCCCTGTCGGAGCGTGCACCGTTGGCATGAGGTAGATCATCGATGGTTGATGCCGCCTCAGCGCCCGATCCAGGCCGTCGGGCTCTATGCCCCATCGGTCGCGACGCACGGTGACGGCCTTGGCCCTGGCCACCGAAATGAGATCGAGCGCCCCACCGTAAGTGTGTTCGGCGACAATCACTCGATCGCCCCTCTCCACCAGCGTCCCGATGCACAGGGACAGGGCCGAGTGCGCTCCCGGAGTAACAATGATCTCGCTGGGCGATGGGTCTCCTCCGCGTCGGGCCAGATGGTTTGCGATGGCGGTTCTCAACTCGACAAGACCGGAAGGGTCGTACCCGTGTCCGGGACTCACTGACAGCAGATCTCCCATGTCGAGCGAGAGGGGTCCGAGATGGGACGCATCGCCGGGGGTGGCCGCGGCCAGGTTGATTCCCCGGTCAACCAGAACGACCTCGGCCATGGTCGGTACCGACGAGGAAACGGACCTTCCCTCGGCCACCCACGTCCCGCTGCCCTGCCTCGACTCGACCAGGCCCTGGGATCTGAGTTCGTCCATGGCCGAGGTGATCGTGGGTCGGCTCACGGACATGGCCGAGGCGAGGCTCCGCTCCGACGGCAGCGTCGCTCCCGGTGGAAGGAGGCCGCTCGTTATCAGGGTACGCAGGGCCAACGCGGCCCGACGGGAGAGATTGCGACGCGGGCCGGTGCCGGGAGACGCGGCAGACCAGTCGGGGTCCAGAAGTTTGACGAGTTCGGCGGAGTTCATCGGTGCACCTTTTTGGACGCCAATTGGCTAGTGACCAACCTAGCCAATTCCGCCAGTCTTGCTCCATGCCTCCCACCGACACGAAAGCATCGAACACGACGAACACCGGGGCCGGACTTCACCTGCTCTCACAGCAGAGTCGTCAGGCGACGTCATCGGCAATCCGCGACCTTCTGGTTCACGCCCGACGACCCGGCATCATCTCGCTGGCCGGTGGATTGCCATCGGCGGAACTCTTCCCGACTGCCCCTCTGCTTGCGGCCGCCTCAACCATTCTCTCCCAACCACAGAATCTTCAATACGGGCTGACCGAGGGAGAGTTGCGACTACGGGAAATCGTGGCCGAAATACACACCACCCAGAACGGGCTGGCCACCACACCCGACGACGTGCAGATAGTGAGCGGCTCCCAACAGGCGCTCGACCTGATCGCTCGGGTCACTCTTGATCCGGGGGACGAAGTGGTCGTGTGCGATCCCGAGTACCTCGGTGCAATTGGTGCCTTTCGCGGTGTCGGTGGGCGCCTGGTGCCCATCCCGATCGACTCACATGGCCTTGATGTCGATGCCCTCGACGAGCAACTCCGGCGTGGGCTGCGCCCAAAACTGTGCTACCTCGTACCGGAATTCCACAACCCGACCGGCCAGAGCACCACGGTCGCGAGGCTGAACCGGCTCGCCACGCTTGCCGACCGGTACGGGTTCCTGATCATCGAGGACAACCCCTA
>CAZDYO010000036.1:0-11717 GCA_964509555.1 uncultured Acidimicrobiales bacterium | reverse complement strand
ATCACCACCCGGGCGCTGGTGATGGGGATCTTGAACCGCACGCCCGATTCCTTCTACGACCGCGGTAGCTACTGGGGCTTCGACGACTTTCTTCGCAAGGCCGAGCAACTCGTGTCCGATGGCGCCGATTTCCTCGATGTGGGCGGAAGCAAGGCCGGTCCGGGCCCCGAGGTCACGCCCCAGGAGGAGATCGAGCGGGTCGTACCCGCGGTCGAGGCACTGGTCGACCGTTTCGATGTTCCGATCTCGGTCGACACATTCCGCGCCTCGGTGCTCATGGAGTCTCTCAAGGCGGGCGCATGCGTCGGAAACGACATCAGCGGATTTGCCGACCCGCAGTTTCTGCCGACGGCAGCCGCCCATGGTGCTTCGGTGGTGGCCACCCATGTCCGAATCGGGCCTCGGATACCCGATCCCGACCCCCGGTACGCCAACGTCCGCTCCGAGGTCGTCGAGTTTCTCAGAACGCGGGCCGGGGCCGCGCGTGTCTCCGGGATCCCCCCCGAGAGGATCATGGTTGATGCCGGGCTGGATCTCGGCAAGACCCCCGCTCAATCGCTTGAGCTGCTCCGCCACAGCGACGACCTCGTGGGGCTGGGCCACCCGGTGTTCCTGTCAGCTTCCAACAAGGGATTCATCGGCGAGGTCACGGGCGCCGATCTCGGCGACCGCCGGTTCGGCACAATGGGGGCCCACGCGCTCGGCATCGCCCTCGGTTGCCGGGTGCTCAGAGCTCACGACGTGAAGAGCAACCGACGTCTCTCCGACACGATGAGCGCCGTGTTGTCCCACAGGAGACACTGACCCATGGCAGTGATACTCATGATCGGAAACGACCAGGTGATCCTCGGGGACGCTGTCGGTTCGAAGATCGACGAACTCATCGGCGACGGCGACCGTTCACTGATGCTCGAGATTCTCGGCGAGTCCGATTACCGCGATGACAATGCCGATATCGACGCCACCCGCCTTGTGGTCGCCGGGGGCACCCCCCCGTTCCTGACCGACCGACGGGTCGTGGTCGGCAGGGCCCTGTCGATGTTTTCCCGTAAGGACCTCTACTCACCGATCGTCGAGATGGTCTCCAACCTGATCGACACAACCGATCTCCTCCTGGTGTGGGAGAAGCCCCTCAATCCGCAGACCGGCAAGTACGAGAGCGGACCCTTCCCGAAGGTGCCGGCAGCGCTGAAGGAGGCGGTCGAGGTGGCCGGCGGGTTGGTGATCGACACCAAGGTCCCGAGCGGGAGGAAGGCGGCTGGATGGCTGCGCGACCAGATTGCGTCATCCGACCTGAAGTTCGAACGAGCGGCGGTTGCGGCCGTTGAGGACCTCTTGGGTCAGGACCGAAGCGGTGTCGTCGGGCTCCTGCGCACGCTGGAGGGTGCGCTCGGCTCCGGCGCCGTGGTCGCTGAATCAGACGTTGTCACCTACGGCGGTCAGCAGGGGTCGGTGGCGCCCTGGGATCTCGACGACGCCATCGACCGGGGCGACGTGGCCCTGGCCGTCTCCCTCGTCCACCGAATCATCCCGCTCACCAGCAATCCCAGCGAGCGGAACGGGGCCGCGTTCAAGATGTTGGCCACGCTGAGTCGGCGCTACTCCAACATGCTGCGCCTCGACGGTGCAGGCGCGCGAAACGAAAGAGACGCGGCGGAGATGCTCGGTATGAAGGGCACCACATTCCCGGCCAAGAAGGCGCTGGCACAGGGCCGCCGCCTGGGCCACGATGCCATTTCCAAGTCGATCCATCTGCTGGCCGAAGCCGACCTTCAGTTGCGCGGCACGGTCGACTTTCCGCCCGAATTGGTGATGGAGTTGCTGGTGGCCAGGCTGGCCAATATCGCTCGTCGGGGCTGAGCCCCGAGAAACACAGCG
Organism: uncultured Acidimicrobiales bacterium; assembly: GCA_964509555.1. Taxonomy (GTDB): domain Bacteria; phylum Actinomycetota; class Acidimicrobiia; order Acidimicrobiales; family Aldehydirespiratoraceae; genus SZUA-87. Next base: position 9,839 of record CAZDYO010000036.1, on the reverse strand, counting down.
GGTTTCAGGCCTTTTCCGCTGCGGCCACGTCGCGCATCAGGCGGCTCTTGCGGCGAGCAGCGGTGCGCTTGTGGAGCATGCCCTTCTGGGCAGCCTTGTCGATGCGGCTGATGGCGATCTGAAGCGCTTCTGCGGCGTTGTCGGCCCCTTCGGCGGCCGCGCTCACGGCAGCCTTGATGCGAGTGTTGATCTCCGAGCGGACCTCGCGATTGCGGAGCCGGTCGACTTCGCTCTGCCGGTTGCGCTTGATCTGGGACTTGATGTTGGCCACTGGTACCTACCGTGATGCGAGACTGAGGGCCCTTCAGGCCGACCATGGATGCTACCGGCATCGTGGCGCGGATCGCACCCCGGTCATTGTCGTGTCTCTCCGGCGACCGGGGTGGGTATCGTCGCGGTGTTCGTTCCCGCCCCGTCTGACCGGCAGGGATCCCTCTAGTCGGCAGCATCATGGACCTCGATCGCATTCGTAACACCTCGATCATCGCCCACATCGACCACGGCAAGTCGACGTTGGCAGATCGCATTCTCGAGCTCACCGGAGCGGTGGATGCCCGCGATATGCGGGCCCAGTACCTCGACTCGATGGATCTCGAGCGAGAGCGTGGAATCACGATCAAGTTGCAGTCGGTCACCCTCGACTGGCGCGACCACGTGATCAACCTGATCGACACCCCGGGTCATGTCGACTTCGGCTACGAGGTCAGCCGGTCGCTGGCCGCGTGCGAGAGCGTGATCCTGGTGGTCGACGCCGCGCAGGGTATCGAGGCGCAGACCCTCGCCAATTGCTATCTGGCGATCGAACATGATCTGGAGATAGTGGCGGCGCTCAACAAGATCGATCTGCCGGCGGCCGAGCCCGACCGCTGTGCCGCGGAGATCGAGCAGGTGCTCGGCATTCCGGCCGACGAGATCCTCCGGATCTCGGCCAAGACCGGTGAGGGGGTGGCCGAACTTCTCGACGCCGTGGTGTCGAACACCCCGGCCCCGGAGGGCGCCGAGGACCAGCCGTTGCAGGCGCTCATCTTCGATTCTCATTTCGATCAATACCGGGGCGTGGTCTCGTCGATCCGTGTGGTCAACGGGGTAATCACCCCGAAGACCCGCCTCAGGTTCCTACAGGCCAAGACGGTTCACGATGTCGACGAGATCGGAATACGCACCCCCGACAACAAGCCTGTCGAGCGGATGGGGCCCGGCGAGACCGGGTATCTCATCGCCGGCATCAAGGATGTCGGCGAGGCCCGGTCGGGTGAGACGGTCACCGACGATCGCCATCCGGCGAAGGAGGCATTGTCGGGCTACTTGGAACCGAAGCCGATGGTCTTCTCCGGTCTCTACCCGATAGACGGCGACGAATTCACCGATCTTCGTGAGGCTCTCGAGAAGCTGAGACTCAACGACGCCAGCTTCACCTACGAGCCGGAGACCTCGGGCGCCCTGGGGTTCGGTTTCCGCTGTGGTTTTCTCGGATTGCTCCACATGGAGATCGTTCGTGAGCGTCTCGAGCGGGAGTTCGGGTTGTCTCTGATCTCCACCGCACCTTCCGTTGAGTACCACGTGACGAGAACCGACGGGCGCGAGGTGGTCGTGTCCAATCCCTCGGAGTTGCCACCCGCTGCCGAGATCGAGTCGATAGCCGAGCCCATGCTTGACATCCATGTCCTCACCCCCACCGGGTTCACCGGCACGGTCATGGATCTCTGCCAGAGTCGTCGCGGCGTGATGGGGAAGATGGAGTACCTGTCACCGGAGCGTGTCGAACTGCAGTACAAGCTTCCATTGGCCGAAGTCGTGATCGACTTCTTCGATCAGCTCAAGAGCCGCACCCAGGGATACGCGAGTCTCGACTATGAGCCGGCCGGATACGAGGTTGGCGATCTCGTGCGTGTCGATGTGCTGCTCCACGGCGACACCGTCGATGCCTTCAGCACGATCGTTCATCGCGACCGCAGCTACAACTACGGACGCAGCATGGCGAAGAAACTCAAGGAACTGATACCCCGCCAGCAGTTCGAGGTTCCGATCCAGGCTGCGATAGGCGGGCGGATCATCGCCCGGGAAACCGTCAGGGCCTTCCGCAAGGACGTCACCGAAAAACTCTACGGCGGCGACATCACCCGCAAGAACAAGCTGCTCAAGAAGCAGAAGGAGGGGAAGAAGCGCATGAAGTCGATCGGACGCGTTGACATCCCCCAGGAGGCGTTCATCTCGGCTCTGCAGCTCGACGATTGAGCGACTCCACGCGGTGGCCCGAGCCCAACATCGGCCGGCGATGTCATCAGCAACAACTCCCCGGCCTGTAGAATCCAAGGATGCTCGACGAGCGCAAGGCAGCCATATTGTCGGCTGTGGTCCAGGAATACATCGGTACCGCAACGCCCGTGGGCTCGGGCAAGATCGCGTCGTCCGCCAACGTCGGGGTCTCCGCGGCCACCATCCGCAACGAGATGAGCGCGCTTGAGGAACAGGGCTACCTGGCCCAACCCCACACCAGCGCCGGCCGAATACCCACCGACAAGGGTTACAGGTTCTTTGTCGACAGTCTGCGTTCCACCGATCCGGTGATGGCCCGTGCCGATAGTTCCCGAGTGAGTGAGTTTTTCAAATCGGCCAACTCCGAGCTCGAGACGATGCTCCACCGCACCTCCGATCTGCTCAGCAACCTCACCGACTGGACCGGGGTTGTCGTCGGGCCCTCGGTCGCGGTTGCCACGATTCGGTCGGTGCAGCTGGTCGATCTGTCGAGCCATGTCGTGATGGTTGTGGCCGTCCTGTCGAACGGGGCCATCGAGAAGAGAACGATCGAATCCGTCGAGGAGGTCACTCCCGAAGTCGTCGCCGATGCCGGTCGACGGCTCGCCGACATGGTTGTGGGCCGATCCTTCGACGAACTCGCCTCCGGGCTGGCCCCCGCCGATGATCCGCTGGTGGCCGCGGCCATCGATGCCATTCGCGAGGCCGGCCGCAGTTCCGAGGTCTTCGTGGGCGGTGCGTCGCGGGTCGCGTCGGCATTTGAGGCCGTTGAGCAGGTTCGAGAGGTCCTGGCAATACTCGAACAGCAGGTGGTGGTGGTGTCACTCATCTCTGATGTGATCGATCGTGGAATGTCGGTCGCCATTGGGGAGGAGACCGGGATGGCTCCGCTGTCGGAATGCTCGCTTGTGGTGGCCCCCTACAGCGTCGGAGGGACCGCGGCGGGCACCATCGGGGTGATTGGTCCCACCAGAATGAACTACAGCCAAGCGTTGTCCGCTGTAGCTGTGGTTAGCCTCCGTCTCGGCCAGGCTCTGAGCGAGGGATAGATGGCAGACCATTACGAAACTCTCGGGGTCGCGCACGACGCGACCGATGAGGAGATCAAGCGGGCCTACAAGAAGTTGGCCCGGAAATTCCATCCCGATCTCAACCCCGGCGACGCGTCGGCTGAGTCGCGCTTCAAGGAGATCGGTTCGGCCTACGAAGTGCTGTCAGATCGCGAGCGTCGGGCCCGCTACGACCGCTTCGGAACCGACGAGCCGGGTGTCGGGGATCCCTTCGGAGGGGGGCTCGGCGACATATTCGAGGCCTTTTTCGGTCAGGGATCTCCCTTCGGGGGCGGTGGTGCGCAGCGGGGAGGTCCACGGCGTGGCGAGGATCTGGAGACCGAAGTCGATCTCGACCTCGAGGATGTGGTGTTCGGCGGCCAGCGAGAGGTCAAGGTTCGCACCGCCATCCGATGCGAGGCCTGCGACGGATCCGGGGCCGAGGCGGGAAGCAAGCCCCGAAAGTGCAACGAGTGTGGGGGTGCCGGCCAGGTCCGACGCGTTCGCCAATCGATTCTCGGCCAGATGGTCACCTCGGTTGCCTGCCCTTCGTGTGGCGGGGCCGGAGAGACAATCGACTCGCCTTGTCGCGAGTGCGATTCGCAGGGACGAACCATTGAGGAAATGACCTACTCGGTCGAGGTTCCCCCCGGGGTCGATGATGGCTCCACACTGCGGCTCACGGGCCGTGGCGCGGCCGGCCCGCGGGGTGGTCCCAACGGCGACCTCTACGTTCACGTACGGGTGCGTCCTCATCCATATCTGCGGCGCGACGGAGACGATCTCGTCCACTTCCTCCACATCCCCTTCACACAGGCAGCGCTGGGAGCGGAGCTCAGCTACGAGACTCTCGATGGCGTCGAGACCCTCACGGTCCCCCGTGGGGCCGAACCCGGCCAGGAGATCAGGTTCCGTGGACGGGGCGTTCCCCATGTCCGTGGTCGGGGTCGTGGCGATCTGCGGGTCAGGCTGATGGTCGATGTGCCCGACGATCTCGACGATGAGCAGGACGCGCTGTTGCGCAGGTTGGCTGATCTCCGCGGCGAGCCAGTGGCCGACAAGGGAAGCGGTCTGTTCTCCAAGATCAAGTCGACATTTTCGTGAGCCCGGCCGATCCGCCACGCGACGGATCACACGGCCCCCACGTTCTGGTGCCCGACGTCGACGACCCGGTGCTTTCGGAATCCCATCGCCGCCACTTGGAAGGGTCTCTCAGGGTTCGGGACGGTGATCCGCTCACGGTGGGCGATGGCGCCGGCGCGTGGGCCGAGTGCGTGATGGCCGGCGAGCCCCGACTGGTCTCACCGGTGCACCGTGTGCCCCGGCCCGAGCATCTGCTGACGGTGGCGTTCGCGCTGATAAAGGGGGGGCGTCCCGAGATGGTGGTGCAGAAGTTGACCGAGTTGGGCGTCGACCGGATTGTTCCGTTCACCGCGGACAGGTCGATCGTGAAGTGGGACGTCCGCAAATCGAGTCGCAATGTTGAGCGCTTCAGACGAGTGGCGGAAGAAGCTGTGATGCAGTGTCGTCGTGCTTGGTTGCCGGTTGTCGACGACGTCAGGCGGTTCACCGAGGTGGTCGAGTTCGACAACTGCGCGATGGCCGACATGTCGGGCCGGCCATTGGGAATTGCCGATCGGGTCCTGATGGTGGGACCCGAGGGAGGCTGGAGCGATCGTGAAAGAGCCGCATGCCTCACGAAGGTGAAGGTGGCCACGCCGGTTCTTCGCGCCGAGACCGCAGCCATCGCCGCCGGCACCCTGCTGGTGGCGTTGCGGGATGGACACGCGGCCCCACAATGCTGATTCCGGCACCATCGGAGTCGGGTTCGGCCGACCCGTCATCAAGAGGGGATAATTGCCCGGGGCCCCATATTCGTTTAGCATGGCGGCCACGCAGCGTCATGAGGCGCACGCGTGATGTGTGATACGCCGACAAGACCGCCGGGAAGAGTGGGTTCAATGCCAGAGTCGGGATTCTCCCAGGAATACAGCAAGAGGGTTGGCGAAAGGCTGCGGGCCATCCGCCGCCAGAAGCGGCTGTCGCTGCAGGAAGTCGAAGCCACATCCAATCAGGAATTCAAGGCATCGGTGCTTGGTGCCTACGAGCGTGGGGAGAGGGCCATTTCCGTCCCGCGGCTCCAACGACTCTCGCGTTTCTACAATGTTCCGGTCGACCAGCTTCTGCCCCACGACGAGGGTCCGAGTTTCGGCGTCACCACCACCGATCCGATCATTGACCTCACCGATCGTGCCTCCTCGCGCAGTCGGCACACGATCACGATCGATCTCACTCGACTTGAGCAGTTGTCGGGCCCCGAGGCCGAGATGCTCAACCGCTACCTCACGATGATCCAGGTGCAGCGTCAGGATTTCAACGGGCGCGTGCTCACCATTCGCTCCGACGACCTTCAGGCCCTGGCCGCCATCCTGGGAACCGGTGCCGACGGGGCCGCCCCGCGTCTCGAGGATCTGGGTCTGAGCATCCAGCTCTGAGGAATCACAGGGGCGGCAACACGATCGTCTGACCAGGGACGATCAGATCGGGGTTGGAGTCGGGCTGAGTGAAGTTCTCCGCGATCACCAGCTTCCAGTATCGGGTGATGTCGCTGATGCCGGGTTTGGCCCCGGTGTGGCTCTCCAGTGTCTGTTGGGCAATGTGCCACAGGTGGTCGCCCGGCTCCACCACCCACACGTCCGATCGCGGTGGTGAGTGGTCTGGGGTCTCGATCGGAATCTGAATGTCGACGGGCGATTGGGTGGCGGGACGCACCGGCGCCGGACCCAGGTCGACCAGGATGATCGGGGTCGGGGGGTCCGATTCGCCGGTCGCGCTGACGGGCCCGGCCGACAGCGTGACCATTGCTCCCACCATCAGTAATCTCTTGATGCTGTCGGATGACATGGCGTTGAGGATCGAGCGAATCCAGGGGAGTCGGCCGGAATTCGCGGCAGTGGCGGTGACGACGGCCACTGCGCCGACGAGTGTGAGATGGGCGGCGATGATCACACCGACAGCCCACACAAGTGAGATCGCGGCCGAATCGGTGCCCACCCTCATCCACCAGTCGGACACGGCTGGTGGGGAGGGCGCCGCGGGCCACACATCGACCGGGGCGGTGTCGACCATCGCGACGAAAGTGACACCGGCGGTCGTCATGAGGGCCAGAGATCTGGTGAGGTTTGGTCGTTCATTCATGGATCGATTCCGATGATCGTGGATCCGTAGGGGCTCACGGCCCGAAGAACATCGCAGCCGTCGACGTGTTCGGTCATCAGAGACACGGCGTCGCGTTGAGCTGAGGTGAAGGCCGGAGTCTGTTGTCGGTTGGGAGCCGGCCAATCATCGAACACCGCCACCCGACCCGTTGAGACCTGCAGGACGGCCGCGGTGATGACCCCGTCGCAGTTCCAATCGCCCGTCACCACCACGTCGCCCGAGGATCCCACGCCGTATGAGCGGCCATCATGTTCGACGACGTTGACGGTTGGGGCCGACGCCATCTCGATCGTGGTGGTCGGCACGCCGCCCGGTGTCCTGGTGACGTCGGTGTGTGGTCGGGTAGGGACGGGGGTCGTGGCTGGAGGGTCGGCTGCTCCAGTCTGCGAAGATGACCCGGCCACGATGGCCGTCGACTCCACCGCGGCCGGCGGGATTGTCGGATGTCCGACGACGCCGACGGTGACCCCGGCGACGACAAGAAGAAGAACCGCGGAGGCCGAGGTGATGGCGACCCGACGCGGCCGTCGTGGCTCTGCCGGGGAGGTGTCGACGGGATCGGAGTGAGAACTCGCGAGTCGGATGAATCCGGCCAGGTCCCTCCGGGGATTGCTCAGCTGTTCGGCAAGCTCGGACAGCGCCCCCGAACGGGCGACATCCATCGACGATCGGAGGTGGTCAACCAACTGCTTCAATGCTTCGATGTCGGTGGCGACGCCCTCGGGGTCGGCCGGCCCGGACCGACCCAGGCTGCAGAGGATGGGTCGACCGTCGTTGGCGACTATGACGTGTTCGGGTGAGATTCCCCGGTGGCTCACTCCTGCATCGTGAAGGTCGCTGATGGTCGCCGCCAGCGAGGCCAGAGCCTCGCAGGCCCGGGCGGGAGTGCTCGGGGTGCGGCGGGCCCACGTGTCGGTACCGGCCCACGCAGTGAGCAGGGTAGGCGGGTCGGTCTCGAGAAGTCCGATGTGCTCGACGATGCCGGGGTGTCGCAATCCATCCAGGACGGCGGATTCATGAATGAGTCGTTCGGGATCGGCGGTGCGTTTCGCGGCCACGAGTGTTTCGGCGTGACGTTCGAGATTGACGCTCATCGTTGGTTCCGTGCGGTCGGCTTGATCCTTCAGCAGGAGAATACATGAAATAGCATGAAACGCAACCAATGTCCGGTTGAAGTCACGGTCGTCGGCAACCGCCGGGAACCTCACCGGTATCCTCAAACCCATGTCATTGCCCCGCGTCGTTGCGGTAGACCCGGGATCGCCCGCCGATCGGTTTGGCCTCGTTCCCGACGATGAAATCGTCTCGATCGGTGGCGAGGTCCCGCGCGACGTGATCCGCTGGCAACTGCTCACGGATGCAGCGGCGGTGACTCTCGCGGTGGTGAACGGCGGCGTGGAGCGGACTGTCACCGTGGTCAAGAAAGACGGCGAACCGTTGGGGGCCGAAGTCCATGCAGCGGTGTTCGACAGGGTTCAGACCTGCGACAACCACTGTGAGTTCTGTTTCATACACCAGTTGCCCAAGGGCATGAGACGCTCGCTCTACCTGAAGGACGACGACTACCGACTCTCCTTTCTCTACGGCAATTTCACCACCCTCACCCGATTCACAGAACTGGACCTCGAGCGAGTCATCACCGAGCGCCTGTCACCGCTCCATGTGAGCATTCACGCCACCGACCCCGACATTCGTGCCGACATTCTGCGCAACCGTCGCGGCGCCGTGTCGCTGCGATGGCTGCGCCTTCTGCTTGACCACGACATCGAGATCCACGGCCAGGTGGTGGTCTGCCCCGGGCTCAACGACGCCGACGTGTTCGAGGACACAATGGCCGGAGTGTTGGAACGATTCCCCGACCTGGCATCGGTGTGTGTGGTCCCGTTGGGGGTTTCGGCGTTCAACACGCAGCCACGCATGAGGCCCCACACCGTGGCCGAGGCCCAACGGGTGGTCGACATCGTCGAACTGTGGCAGGCCACGTTCATGGACGCGATCGGCCGGCGGATGGTGTTCGCCGCCGACGAGTACTACCTGATGGCCGAGCGACCGTTTCCCGCGGCGGAGACCTACGAGGGTTTTCCGATGCACGAGGATGGCATAGGCATGGCCCGCACGCTGGAACTCGAGTTCACCGGAGCGGTATCACAACCCACCGGCACCCGAAGCGGCTTCTTCGCCTGGGTCGACGGCGCTCCCGCGGATGGCTACCGGGCCCCCAGGGTCGACTCTCCCGCTGAACTCGTTTCGGTGGGAGCGGTTGCCACCACGTCGACTCCGGTTGAGGTGTCACTCCGACGGCGGCCGCCAACCAATGCTCCGATCGGTGTCCTCACCGGCACCATGGGGGCCGGGGTGCTCCGACCGCTGCTGGAGTCGCTCGGGCGACCCGATGTGAGGATCATCCCGGTGCCCAACGATTACTTCGGTGGCAACATCGGGGTGAGCGGTCTGATGGTGGGCGAGGACGTGTCGAGGGTCCTGCGTGCGGAGCCGGAAGGTCACCGGTATCTTCTTCCGGACGTCTGCCTCAGCCGGGGGACCTTCCTCGACGGTATGAGCATCCGCGATCTGCCGCGATCCGTGGAGGTCATACCCACCGACGGAACAGCGTTGCGTGGTGCCCTGGAGGGTTCATGAGTTTGCCGATCGTAGCTGTGGTGGGACGCCCCAATGTGGGCAAGTCCACCCTCGTCAACAGAATCCACGGTCGCCGCGAGGCGATTGTCGAGGAACTTCCCGGGGTGACCCGCGATCGCAAGCAGGTTGAGGGTGAGTGGCTCGGAAGACGGTTCATTCTCGTGGACACCGGCGGATGGATGGCCGACGGCAACGACCTCGACGACAAGGTGAGTCATCAGTCCGAACTGGCCATCGACGAGGCCGACCTAGTGCTGCTGGTCGTCGATGCGATTGTCGGTGCCACCCCCGATGATCAGCGGGTGGCGAACCTTCTCCGACGGATCAATGTCCCGGTCCTGGTCGTGGCCAACAAGTGCGACGACAAGAGCCACGAGGCCGGTATCTGGGAGCTCATGGGCCTGGGTCTCGGAGATCCGTTCCCGGTGAGTTCCCTTCATGGTCTCGGCACGGGCGATCTTCTCGATGCGGTCATCGAGAACCTGCCGGAGTCCGACGATGACTTCGACGAGAATCCCGATGATGACTCTCGTATGTTCTCGGTATCGCTCGTGGGTAGACCCAATGTCGGCAAGTCCACTCTGTTCAATCGCCTGATCGGGGAGGAGCGGGCGGTCGTTCACGACATGCCCGGCACCACCCGCGACGCGATCGACACCGTGGTCGAAACCGAGT
>CAZDYO010000035.1:0-11762 GCA_964509555.1 uncultured Acidimicrobiales bacterium | reverse complement strand
GTCCGAGGGTCGGTGCCCGAGCGGCCAAAGGGAACGGGCTGTAAACCCGTCGGCTTTCGCCTACGAAGGTTCGAATCCTTCCCGGCCCACGCGAAACGAGGTCCGGCGCATCAGCGCCGGACCTTCTCGCGTTCAGCTGATCATCAACTGCATGATCACCACATCGAGCCACTTGCCGAACTTGCGTCCCACCTCGGCCTCGGTCCCGACGATCCTGAACCCACAACTCTCGTGCAACCTGACCGAGGCTTCGGAACCCCCGGCGATGTGGGCGATGATCGTGTGAAATCCGCGGCGTGAGGCCAGGGCTACCAGTTCGGCCAACAAGGCCTTGCCCACCCCGACGCCGCGGGCTGCCGAACCAACGTAGATCGAGTCCTCCACCGTGGTGCGGTAAGCCGCGCGGCTGCGATACGGCGACAGCGATGCGAAACCGGCGACCGCCCCGTCGATCTCGGCGACCAGAACACCGAGGGCCCCGCTTCGTTCCGCGATCCAGGCCCGCTGCTCGGCGAGAGTTCGGCCGACAAGGTCGAAGGTGGCCGTGGTGTTCTCGACCTCGTGGTTGTAGATGGCCCTCAGTGCGGGGGCATCGTCGACGGTTGCCAGTCGGATTTCCATGGCGACTCCGTGATCGATCGGCCGTGCCCGAAGAATCTACCCGGCTTGGCCCCGGGGGCTCAGGAGGCTGCCGGACGTGGGTCGGATCGGTTCACCGTGTCGGCCACGTGGGCCCACCTGTCGAGCACCTCCGGGTCGGTGATCAGCTGGTGGGTGGCCGTGTAGGTGACGATGCGGATGTCGGGGCCCAACGATCCGTAGCGAGCCACAAGCGCGTCGCCGAGGTCGGACCATCCCGCCGAAACGATGTAGTTGTCGAGCACCTCATCGGTGACCGCCGATGCCATGCCGGCGATGTCCCCGGATCGTTGGAGAGAATGGAGATCATCGGACAGACCTTCGAAACCGTGGGTCTCGAAGACCGGCGAGTAGGTGCGGGTGGAGCCGTAGAACGCGACCATCAGGCGCGCGTGCTCCCTGGTGGCGGCGATCTCCTCGTCGGTGTCCCCGACGGCGGTCATCACGGGGATCACCAACGTGAGGTCGTCAAGCGAACGACCCGAGCGAGCCAACCCCTCCTCAATGGCCGGCATCTGATGGCGACGGATGTAATCGGGGGAGTTGAACGGATGAATGTGGACGCCGTCGCAGACCTCGCCGGCCATCCGGCTCATCCACGGCAGCACCGCCGACACGAAGATCTTCGGGTCGGGCTGGTCGATGGGACCCGGGGACCACTGGCGGGGTAGCAGCGAGAAGTTGTAGAAGTCGCCCTCGTAGTGCAACTTCTCCTCGCCCCGAAAAGCCCGGAAAATGGCCTTGACCGATTCCACATACTCCCTGAGCCTCGGTCCGGGATGCGAGTACTCCGAGGAGTATCGTCTTTCGATGTGGGCCTTCACTTGGGTTCCGAGTCCGAGGATGAACCGGCCGTCGGTGGCCTCGGCCAACTCCCAGGAAGTGGAAGCGGTCACCATCGGACTTCGGGGAAAGGCCACCGCGATGGCGGTTCCGATCCCCAGCGTGTCGGTGGCGAGCCCGGCCGCGGCGCACGACAGGTAGGCGGTACGGCCCGATTCGGTGAGCCACATCGAACCGAATCCGGCCGCCTCGACTTTCGGGGCCAGACGTTGCATGTCTCGCAACTCGAGGGCCCCGGACATGAAATCGAGCTTCACTGGTTCTCCTTGGATGGCACCTCGCTGGTAACCTCCCGGCACGCGAAGTGGAGGCATGATGGCACCGACCGAACACAACGATCCAGCCGGCACCGATCAGACCACCGAGCCCGACGACTTCGTTGTCGACGAGCTGCTGGTCGAGGAGATCTCGATCGACGGCATGTGCGGCGTCTACTGACCACATCATTGCCCTTCGACGCCGACGCCCCGTACCGCCTTCACCCGAAGGTGGCGATCCGCCCCGAGCCGTTCGGTGCTCTGGCGTACCACTACGACAACCGGCGGCTCAATTTCCTGAGAGCCCCGGAACTCGTTGCTCTCGTCGAGAACATGGGCGACCACCCCAGCGTGCGTGAGGCTTTCCGGGCATCGGGGATCGACCCGCGACGGTGGCCCAGTTTCGAGAAGGCGTTGGCCTCGTTGGCCGATTCCGAGATCCTGGTGGCCTCGTGACCGGTGTGGCCACCGAGATGAAGGCTGGGCTCGACGCCCCGATCTGTCTCACCTGGGAACTCACCTACGCCTGCAATCTTCAGTGCGTTCACTGCCTGTCGTCGTCGGGCATTCGCGATACCCGTGAGCTGTCCACCGCAGAGGCCGAAGCGGTGATCGACGAACTGCAGCGCATGCAGGTGTTCTACGTCAACATCGGTGGCGGCGAGCCCACCATTCGCCCCGACTTCTGGCATTTGGTCGACTACTGCGTGTCCCATGGCGTCGGTGTGAAGTTCTCAACCAATGGCTCCCGCATCGACGCCGAGGTGGCGGCGCGGTTGGCAGCATCCGACTACGTCGATGTGCAGATCTCGATCGATGGTGCCGACGCAGCCACCAACGACGCGGTGCGCGGCGATGGATCGTTCGACACCGCAGTGGCCGCCATGGGCCATCTTCACAAAGCCGGGTTCGGCGAGTTCAAGATCAGCGTGGTCGCCACCCGTCACAACATCGGCCAGCTCGATCAGTTCGCCGGGTTGGCCGACCGGTTTGGTGCTCAGCTTCGGCTCACACGGCTCCGGCCGTCGGGGCGCGGCGCCGACACATGGCACGAACTCCACCCCACCAACGATCAGCAGATCGAGCTCTACCGCTGGCTACTCGACCATCCTCGCACCCTCACCGGCGACTCGTTCTTCCACCTGTCGGCATTGGGCAAGCCGCTGCCCGGGCTCAATCTCTGCGGCGCCGGTCGGGTGGTGTGTCTGATCGATCCGGTCGGCGATGTCTACGCCTGCCCGTTCGTGCTCCACGACGACTTCAAGGCCGGAAATGTTCGTGATGGTGGCGGGTTCACCTCGATCTGGCGTGAGAGCCCTCGCTTCGTGGCGATGCGCGAGCCCCAGTCGGCCGGTGCCTGCGCGTCGTGCGGAGAGTTCGACGCCTGCCAGGGCGGTTGCATGGCCGCCAAGTTCTTCACCGGAATGCCGCTCGACGGCCCCGACCCCGAATGTGTGAAAGGCCACGGCGAGCCGGTCCTGGCAACACCCGGCCCCCTGCCCACGGCCGGGTTCGACCACTCACGGCCCACACGGGTGAGCCTCGGCGACCGGCGATGATCGGCGTGAGCCGAATTACCTGCTGAACTGGCTGAACAGCCTCAGCACATACCAGAACATGGTCATGAGCGAGCTGAACAGGGCCAACGCACCGGCCACGTGGGCGTCGGCCGGGTAGTGACGGATGATGGTCTGGGTCTGGTAGAGGATGGCCATGCCGGCCAACACGATCATGCCGACCGAGAACCAGATGCCAAGGCTCAGTCCGAACACCACCGCAGCCACGATCAGCACCAGAGCCCCGACGAAGCCGTACATCACCATCGGCCGAAGGAACGACAGGTCCTTGCGGGTGACGAAGGCGACGATCGACAATCCGGCGAACCCGGCGGCGGTGACCAGTGCGGCGGCGGCGACGGTGGTGGTGCCGTTGTCCTGGATGTTGAACATGTAGTGGAGGAACGGAGCGAAGATCAGCGCCTCGAGCGCGGCCATCGCGAACAGTGCCTGGTACTGACGCACCGGGTTGAGTAGATCGGACGCGGCCTGGGCCACGAACCACTGGCCCACCATGAACGCCCCGAGTATGAGCAGCCAACCCATGCCGTTACCAGACACGAAGTTGTAGATGCCCCTGGCCAGCCCGATGTTGATGAACAACGCTTCGATGGCGATGAACGCGACCACCGCGGCGAGCAGGTGTTGGTAGACGCGCACGACAAAGTCGGCGCGGGCCTCTTCTCCGAGGGAAATCACCGGTTGGGTGATCGTGGTGCCGTGTGGATCGACGTTCATGGATTCTCCTGGTCTTGCCGGACAGGACGATACCGCGTCGAACCGCCGGTATTCTTTCGCCACGATCGCGGCCGCTGTGCGCGCCGCCCGAAATCAGGAGACACACAATGGGATTTCTCGATAAGGCCAAGGGCCTCATTGGCAAGAACGCCGACAAGGTCGAAGACGGCATCGACAAGGCCGCCGACGTCATTGAGGACAAGGTCGGCGAAGACAACGCCGACAAGGTGGATATGGCCGCTGAGAAGGCCAAGGACGTGGTCGAAGGCCTCGCCGACGACAAGTGATCGCCCCGGGGCAGGAATGTCCCCGGCCATGATCGAGGCGGTACTGTCGCCCCGTCCATGAAGCTTCTTTCACCAGTCATTCTCGGGAACGCCGAGGCGTCGAATCGGGTCATGTTCGGCCCCCACACGACCAACCTCGGCGTTCGCCGCGCCCTGTCGGAACGTCATGTCGCCTACTACCAGCGGCGGGCGGCCGGTGGGGTCGGGATCATCGTCACCGAGGAGGCTTCGGTTCATTCGTCCGATTGGCCCTACGAGCGGGCACCGCTGGCGTCGGAATGCGGCCCCGGTTGGGTCGGGATCGCAGAGGCCTGCGGCGCCCACGGATCGCTGGTGATTGCCGCGCTGGGCCACAGCGGCGGGCAGGGCACATCCCACTGGTCGCAGGCCCCGCTGTGGGCACCATCGGACGAGGCTGAGGTCAACACCCGCGAGATCCCCAAGATCATGGAGCCCGACGACATCGCAGCGGTGATCGGCGGATTCGAAGAGGCGGCGGCGCTGGCTGCGCAGTCGGGCCTCGACGGTGTCGAGATCAACGCCGGGCAGCATTCGCTCATTCGCCAGTTCATGTCGGGTCTCACCAACCGGCGCGGCGATGAATACGGCACCGACAAGCTCCGCTTCGCCCGGGAGTCCATCGAGGCGGCCCGCCGCGGCGTCAGCGGGGGCATCGTCGGGCTGCGCCTGTCGTGCGACGAACTGGCCCCGTGGGCCGGCATCACCCCGGAGTCGGCGGTCGACATTGCCGGCGAACTGGCTTCCCTCGTCGATTATCTGGTGGTGGTGAAGGGCTCGATCTTCTCGGTGCCGGCCACCCGGCCCGACACCCATGTGGCCGCGGGGTTCAATCTCGACCTGGTGCGCGACATACGGACCGGGATCGACTCCGCCGTGCCGGTGGTGGCGCAGGGTTCGATCGTCGATGTCGGCCAAGCCGAATGGGCGCTCGGCGATGATCGCTGCGACCTGGTGGAAATGACCAGAGCCCAGATCGCCGACGCCGACCTGGTGGCCAAGGCCGCCTCCGACCCGGCCCGTATCAGGCCGTGCATCCTGTGCAACCAGACCTGTCAGGTACGCGACAACCGCAATCCGATCATCACCTGTGTCGTCGACCCCAGATCCGGTCACGAACTTGACGACCCCGACCCCTGCCCAGCCGTCGCGCCATCGACCGGCGACACCGGCCGGACCCTGCTCGTGGTCGGTGGCGGACCCGGCGGCATGGAAGCAGCGAGGATCGCCGCCGAAGGGGGCCGGCCAGTGAGGCTGATCGAGGCCCGCGACCAACTGGGCGGGATGGTGCCGATCGCCGCCTCCGGTTCGGGCCGGGCGCCGCTGGCCGAGATCACCGACTGGCTCGAATCCGAGATCAGACGGCTGGGAGTCGAAGTGGTCACCGGCCGGCAGGCGTCGGCCGCCGAACTCGCTGATCACGACGGCCCTGTTGTTCTCGCCACCGGTTCGATCGA
Organism: uncultured Acidimicrobiales bacterium; assembly: GCA_964509555.1. Classification (GTDB taxonomy): domain Bacteria; phylum Actinomycetota; class Acidimicrobiia; order Acidimicrobiales; family Aldehydirespiratoraceae; genus SZUA-87. The sequence continues at coordinate 5,967 of CAZDYO010000035.1, read as the reverse complement.
CGGCCCGCCACCGGGCACGCCCGACGGCCATGCGCCGCTCACCGCGCCCACCGTTCTGGCGGCGGTGCGCAACGGCCGACTTGGGGAGCTGATACCCGAGGGCTCCACCGTGGTCATCGCCGACCCCATCGGAGGGCCCATCGGGGTGTCGGTGGCCGAGCTGCTGGCCTCCACGGGCCACGAGGTGATCCTGGTAACCGGCGACGCGTTCGCCGGTCAGATGCTGGCGCTGAGTGGAGACCTGGCCACCTGCAACGGTCGTCTCGCCAATCTCGGTGTCGAGATAGTGAACCGGGTGAAAGTGGTGTCGGCCGGTCGCGACAGCATCAGCGTCAAGCATCGTTACTCCGGCGAGTCGAGAACCATCGAGGGTGTGATCGTCGACGCCGGCCCCAGGCTCCCCGACGGTCGGCTCCGCCATGAAGCCGGGGTTTCGGCAATCCCCATCGGCGATTGCGTCGCACCACGAACCATCCACGAGGCCATCCTCGAAGCACGAAGGGCGGTGCTGGCGCTGTGAGCGGGACCCGGCAGTTCCGCTACCTGTTCGAGCCGTTGAAGCTGGGGCCGGTCACCATCCCCAACCGGATCGTGTTCAGCGCCCATCTCACCAACTACGCCCAAGGCGGTCTGCCCACCGACCAACATGTGGCCTACTACGAGGCCCGCGCCCGCGGTGGGGCCGGGCTGATCATCACCGAGGAACATTCGGTCCACCCCACCGACTGGCCCTACGAGAAGATGATCCACGCGTTCAAGCCCGAGGTGCTCGACCGATATCGCCGCATCACCCGAGCCGTCCACGCCCACGGCACCCCTATCTTCGCCCAGATCAACCACAACGGCGGCCAGGCCTCGTCCATGTATTCGCGACTGCCCGTGTGGGCGCCATCGCCGGTTCCCGATCCGATGTTTCGCGAGGTTCCCAAGGAGGTCGACCACGCGGAGATAGCCGAGATAATCCGGGGTTATGCGGAGGTGGCGGCCCGGTGTGTGGAGGGGGGCTTCGACGGTATCGAACTTCAGTGTTCACACAGTTCGATCGTGCGCGGGTTCCTCTCGCCGGCCACCAACAAGCGCACCGACCAATACGGCGGCTCGCTCGAGAACCGCAGCCGGATGCTCCACGAGATCGTCGCCGCGGTTCGCGATGCGATCGGCCCCGACATCGCCCTCGGCGTGAGGCTGTGCGGCGACGAGCTCATCGATGAAGGCACCCGCATCGGCGACGCCGTCGAGGTGGCCGGAGCGCTGGAACGTCGCGGCCTGATCGACTACATCAACACCTCGATCGGGGTGGCCACCGCTTCGTTGTTCGTGATCGAGGCGTCGATGCACATCCCGCCGGGATACGCGCTGTTCATACCGTCGGCGATCCGGGCCGAGGTCAATCTGCCCGTTGTGGGTGTGGGCCGCTTCAAGGATCCCCTCCAGGCCGATCGGGCCATCGCCGACGGCCACTGCGATCTCGTGGGTGTGGTCCGGGGGCAGATCGCCGATCCCGAATTCGCCGCCAAGGCCCGTGCCGGAATGACCGAACAGACTCGCCTGTGCCTGTCGTGCAACCAGGAATGCGTCGGCCGCATGGGCCTCAACCGCTGGCTCGGCTGTATCGAAAACCCGATGACCGGTCGCGAAAGCGTGCTGCCCCCACCAGCGGTACGGGAGCAGGCCCGTGACGTGCTGGTGATCGGTGCCGGCCCGGGCGGACTGCAATCAGCGATCTCGGCTGTATCCCACGGTCACCGGGTCACCGTGGTCGAGCGGTCCGACGCGCCGGGCGGCAACGTGAGGTGGGCGGCATCGGTTCCCAACCGGGCCGAGTTGGGCGATGTGATCCGCAACCAACTCGTCGAATGCGAGCGCCTCGGCGTGAAGATCGAATACGGCGTCTCAGCCGACCTCAACCTGATCTCGTCCCGTAGCCCCGACGTCGTGGTGGTGGCCACCGGCTCCGAGTTCAACCCGCCCCACTGGTTGCCGGCCGATGAGGAGTCGCTGGCCAGCACCACCGACGTGGTCTCGGTACTGCGGGGCCTGGCCGAGCCCACCGGCGACGTGCTCATCGTCGACCTGCTCGGCTTCCATGAAGCCACCTCGGTCGCCGAACTGCTGGCCGATCGGGGATGCAACGTCGAGATCGTCACCCCGGCGATGGTGGTCGGTCAGGACCTCGGGATCACCCTCGACATGGAGAACTGGTGGATGCGGGCCGAGGCCAAGGGCATCCGCCAGACCACCGACCGCATAGTCACCCACACCGCAACCGGCGACGATGGCCGGATCGAGGTCGGGCTCATGTACCACCTCACCGGGGCCACCGAGACCCGCAGCCCCGACTGGCTGGTGATGAGCCTTCCGCCCCGAGCCGTCGACGGGCTCTACCTCGAACTGAAGTCCGCCGAGAGTCAACTCGGTGTCGAAGTCCACCGAGTGGGCGATGCGGTGGCACCCCGGCGAATCCACGCCGCGGTTGTCGACGGCGATCGTGTGGGGAGGATTCTGTGAGCGCCGCCCCGCGGACCAGCATGATCGCGGTGGTGATCAGCCGCGGGGGAGAGGCCCCCATTGGTGGCCTTGAGGCGATCGCCGAGTGCGCCGGCAACGCTGTGGTCGTCGACATCGATGTGTTTCATCCAGCATCCCTGGCCCGGAGACTTGTCGGGCTGGTGGCCGATCACCAGGTGGTCGTTCTGCCGGCGTCGCCCGACGGCCGCGATCTCGCCCCTCGCCTGGCCGCCGAGATGGGCCGGCCGCTGTTGGCCGGCGCGGTCCTGGTCGGGCCCGACACCGCGACCGTGGCCCGACGTGGCGGTCTCACCCTCGAACGCCATGTCGTTGACCGCCCTTTCGTGGCGACGCTGCAGCCCGGGGTGCGCGGCGTACCCGTGGGGCTCGAACTTCCCGACCCGGTGTCGCTGCCTCCCGACCCGGGGGCGTCGTCGGAGGACGGCGACCGGGTGGCCCCCGACGCTGATGTCCTTGAGGTGAGCGCCCCCGACGCCTCCGACCTCGACCTGGCCGAAGCCACCCGGATTCTGTCCATCGGTGCCGGGTTCACCGACCCACGACACGTCGAACTGGCAGCCGAGGTGGCCGACGCACTCGGCATGTCGCTGGGCGCCACCCGCGTGGTCACCGACCGCGGATGGCTGCCCTTCGAACGTCAGATCGGCACCACCGGCGCCATGGTCGATCCCGAGATCTACGTGGCCCTCGCGATCAGCGGCGCCGTTCAACACGTGTCGGGGCTCGGCGACCCCGCCCGGATCGTGAGCGTCAACACCGATGGATCCTGCCCGATGGCCGCTCTGGCCGACATCAACATTGTCTGCGATGCTCCGTCGGTGCTGATAGCGCTCGCCGATCGTCTCGACATTGAAGTCGCCCCCGAGCTGCGCCGGCCCTCCGACACTCAGGGAACGACTCATGGCTGACTTCGACATCATCGTCGTCGGGGCCGGTCCCGCGGGATCAACCGCCGCGCTGGTGGCGGCCCGGGCCGGCAAGTCGGTGGGTCTCATCGAACGGGGGCCGTTCCCGGGATCCAAGAACATGTACGGAGGGGTCATCTACGGGCGTGTTCTCGACACCCTCATCCCCGACTGGTGGGAACAAGCCCCCGTGCAACGCTGGGTCACCCGCCGGGGCACGGTGATGATGACCCCCACGCAGTCGGTCACGCTCGACTACCGAACCACAAAGTGGGGCCAGCCGCCCTACAACGGAGCCACCGCCTTCCGGCCGGACTTCGACGCATGGCTCGCCGGTCACGCCACCGACGCCGGGGCCACTCTCGTGTGCTCCACCACGGTCACCGGCCTGATCACCGACTCCGCTGGGCGGGTCATCGGGGTCCACACCGACCGGCCCGACGGCGACCTCACCGCCGACGTTGTCATCGCCTGCGACGGTGTCAACTCGTTCCTCGCCAAGGAAGCCGGGCTTTACCCCCACGCCGACGACACCTCACATTTCACCCTTGGGGCCAAGGAGGTGCTGTCGCTGCCCAGAGAGGTGATCGAGGAACGATTCGGACTCACCGGCAATGAAGGCGCCGACTTCGAGATCATCGGCTGCACCGGCGACATCGCCGGCGGGGGGTTCGTCTACACCAACCTCGATTCGATCGCCGTGGGGGTGGTGCTGCGTCTGTCCGACCTCGCCGAATCCTCCCGGCGGGCCGAGGAGATAATCGCCGAACTGAAATCGCATCCGCTGATCGCCCCCATGGTGAAGGGTGCCAAGCTGGAGGAGTATTCGGCCCACCTGATCCCTGAGGGCGGCTACGACATGATGCCCAGGCTCGGGGCGCCGGGCCTGCTTGTCTCGGGCGACGCGGCGGCGTTCTGCCTTGGGGCGGGCCTGTGGCTCGAGGGAGTCAACTTCGCCATCGGCGGTGGCCGGGCCGCGGCTGAGGCGGCCATTGCCGGGGCCAATTCGATGCTCGACGACTATCGCCACCGACTCGAATCCACCTTCGTACTGGCCGACCACAAGAAGCTTCGCAGGGCACCGGAGTTGGTGCTGTCCGACCGGGTGCAGTTCCGGTACCCGCAGATGATCGCCGACCTGCTCGAGGACATCTTCACGGTCGACAACCCCCGGCCCAAACCCGGCATGGTCAAACTGCTACGCCGGGCCGCCAAGGTCCACGGCGTGAAGCTGCGTCACCTCGCGCGCGACGGCTGGAAGGGGCTGCGGACCTATGGCTGATAGCTCACCCTGGCCGGTTGTGTCGTTCGAGGATCGCATGGCCACCATCGATTTCCGGGTGTCGAGCCGGGCCCACATCACCGTCGATTCCGACGTGTGCGAGGGCTGCCCGGCCCGGGCCTGCATCACCGCATGCCCGGCCAACCTGTTCGTTCCCACCAGCGACGGGGGCATCCTGTTCAACTACGAACAGTGTTTCGAGTGCGGCACCTGCTACATGGTGTGCAACAACGAAGGGGCCATCACCTGGACCTACCCCGAGGGGGGCCACGGTGTGGTCTACAAGCGGAGCTGACACGATGAACGGGGCTCACCCATGAAGCTGGCAGTGTGCATGAAGTGGGTCGACACCCGCCCCGAGGTCGACCCGCTCACCAGCGAGGTGGCCGAGGATCGCCGCTGGTTCGCCGCCAGCCGGGCCGATCAGAGTGCGCTCGAGACCGCTTTGTCGATCACCGACAAGGTCACGGTGGTGTGCGCCGGTCCCGCAGAATCCGAGACGATGCTGCGCGACTCGCTGGCGGCCGGCGCCGTTCGGGCGATTCGCGTCGACCTCGACCCCGCATCCGACTCAGCCACGGTCGCCGCGGCGGTGGCCTCGGTGGTGACCGGATACGACCTGGTCGTGTGCGGCAACTGGAGCCTCGATCGCGGATCGGGTTCGTTCCCGGCATTTCTGGCCCACGAGCTTCGCGTGGCCCAAGCGTTGGGCTGCACCACCGTGGCCCGATCGGAGGGCAGCGGTGTCACCGCCACACGACGCCTCGACCGCGGCCGGCGCGAGCAGGTTCGATTGGCCGGGCCGGGCGTGGTGTCGGTGGAAGCCGGACGTGAACTGCGGCGGGCCGGGTTGAGGGCCGTGCTGGCGGCGGGAAGTGCCGAGGTTGAGATCGTGGCTCCGCCGTCCCCCGCTCCTCCTGCCAGCCGTGTGGTCGCGGCGGGGCCGTACCGACCCAGGTCGCGGGAAATCCCAGCTCCTGATCACGATGACCCCCGACTCAGGATGATGGCCGTGTCGGGAGCGGCAACCAGACCGAAGGCCAACCGGGAGATGCATCTCAGCGCTGACGAAGCCGCCGACACGCTGCTCGAATTGCTTCGGCTGGATCAAGGTGACCCGTCGTGACGAGGGCGCTCGGGCCGGCCACCTCCGCTGAGGTCGGGGCCGGTCCACCGTCGACCTTGGTGATCCCGCTCGGTTCCACGGAACAGCACGGACCCCACCTGCCGCTCGACACCGACACCCGAATC
>CAZDYO010000034.1:0-11877 GCA_964509555.1 uncultured Acidimicrobiales bacterium | reverse complement strand
TCGAGCAGGTTGCGCAGTGCGCCCTCGATGCGCTCGGGCACGCCGTGGACCCGGCGACGCCGTCGCCCTCCCCGCACCGGCACGATCCGTGCGGGGGCACTGGTCCGGAAACTGGTGTTGATCGCATTGGTCAACGGTTTCGCCATGTTCGCCATGCAGCGCGAGTTGGCGCTGGGCGAGACCGGTGCGCTGGTGGCAACGTTGCTCGCCACCTTGGCGATCAACGGCGTTTACCTGTCGCGGCGGGTCGTGCCTCTCAAGTACTTGGTTCCGGGCACGATCTTCATGCTGTTGTTCATCGTCTATCCGGTGGCGTACACGGTCTACATATCGTTCACGAATTACGGAACCGGAAACCTTCTCACCAAGGATCAGGCGATAGAGCGGTTGGTGGCCAACTCGCTGTCGACCGAGGCCGATGGCGCCAGGTTTGCGATCACGCCGCTCGATGATGGCGACGGCACCCTGTCGCTGTTCATGATCGCCGAGGACGGGGGCCTGCTCCTCGGAGACGAGTCGGGCCTCTCCCCACTCGCGGAGTCCGACATCACCCGTGATGGAAATCGGGTCGTGAGCGTGGATGGTCGACGGGCCCTCAATCTGGGTCAGGCCAGTCAGCGTCAGGATGAACTTCTCGACCTCGTCGTGCCCGCCGAATTCGGTGAGATACGGGTGCAGACCCTGAAACAGGCCACGGTGGCAGCATTCGGGTTGTCGTACGACTCGGCCACCGACGAGATCGTCGACATCTCCACCGGCACCAGGTACAGCCCAAATGAAGGCCGTTTCACCTCCGCCGCCGGCGAAGTCCTCACACCCGGTTTCCGGGCTGTGGTGGGTCCCGACAACTACGACCGGGTGTGGTCGAACAGCGCCATTCGTGACCCGTTCATCAGGGTGTTCGCATGGAACTTCGCCTTCGCATTGCTGTCGGTGGCGCTGTCGATGGCGTTGGGCCTGGGCATCGCGCTCACTCTGCACCGCTCCGGACTCAAGGGAGTCAGGTTCTACCGATCGCTCTTGATCATCCCCTACGCCGTGCCGAGCTTCCTTTCGGCCCTTGTCTGGCAGGGGATGCTCAACCGCAATTTCGGGATCATCAACCGGATGTTCCACCTCAACATCAGCTGGCTCCTCGACCCGTGGTGGGCGAGATTCAGCGTGGTGCTGGTCAACATCTGGCTTGGCTTCCCCTACATGTTTCTCGTGTGCACCGGCGCGCTCCAGTCGATCCCCAGCGATCTGATGGAGGCCGCGCAGATCGATGGGGCCAGCGCATCGCAGCGTTTCCGCAAGGTGACCTGGCCGTTGCTGTTGATCACCCTGGCCCCGTTGCTGATTGCCTCGTTCGCGTTCAATTTCAACAACTTCAACACTGTCTTCCTGCTGACCGGCGGTGGTCCGCCCGTTCCCGGGTCGCAGACACCCGCGGGGGCCACCGACATTCTCATCACCTACACCTTCCGCTTGGCGTTCGAGGGCGGACGAGGCCAGGACTTCGGCTTTGCCGCGGCCATTTCGGTGATGATCTTCTTTGTTGTGGCCACCATCTCGGCGATCAGCTTTCGCCGCACCAAGGCGTTCGAGAACCTCGCATGAGCGCCCACGACCCGACGCCGTACCGGGCGAAGCGCATGAAGCCGGCCCGGTGGTTCCGCGAGTTCGGCTGGCGTCATCTGGTGATGGCGGTGGTCGTGGCCTTTGCGCTGTTCCCGGTGATCGTGGTGATCTCGGCGTCGTTCAACCCCCGGGGTGGTATCCAGAGCCAGAAGCTGATTCCGTCGTCGTTGACCCTCGACAACTACCGGGCGCTCACCGGCGACAAGAACGTTCCCTTCTACCACTGGATGCGCAACACGGTGGTCATCTCGGGTGTGGCGGCACTGGCCAACACCTTCCTCTCGGCTTTGGCGGCCTACTCGTTCAGCCGTATGCGATTCAAGGGGCGCCGGGGCGGTCTGCTGGCGATTCTGCTCGTGCAGATGTTCCCGATCACATTGTTGATGGTGGCGATTTTCCTGATGATGCAGAACATCGGCGGCATCTTCCCGGCGGTTGGTCTGGGCACGCAGCTGGGTCTGATCCTCGTCTACATGGGCGGTGCTCTCGGGGTCAACACCTGGCTGATGAAGGGTTTCTTCGACACGGTGCCGCGAAGTCTCGACGAGTCGGCCCTGATCGACGGGGCCACCCACTGGCAGATTTTCTGGCGGATAATTCTTCCGTTGGCGGCACCGGTGCTGGCGGTGGTGGCGATGCTCGGTTTCATCACCGCGGTCAACGAGTACGTACTGGCATCGGTGCTGTTGCGCGATGTCAACGACTTCCCCCTGTCGGTGGGCCTGTTCCGATTCATCGACAACGACTTCGGGGCCGAGTGGGGTCCGTTCGCCGCGGGGGCGCTGCTTTCGGCGATTCCAGTGGTGGTGCTCTTCCAGTTCCTTCAACGATTCATCGTTTCCGGCCTGACCGCCGGCGCGGTCAAGGAGTAGTCGGCCAGAGATGTTCCGGTCCATGCCCGTTCAATTGCTGTTGCCCCACCACGATGGTTCGGCGCTGTACGTACCCAATAGTTCGCCGTCGCTTGACGACGTGGTGCCGCTGTTCCTCAGAGCACCTGTCGGCGCCGATGTGAGCAGCGTCCATCTGCGTCAGGTGATCGACGGGGAGCCGTCGTTCGCCGAAGCGGTGGTCGACAGGGTCACCGCCACCGACACCTGGTGGCGCGCCGATCTCAGGTGTCACAACCCGGTGTCGAACTACCGGTGGCTTCTGATCGATGGTGGGGGAAACTCGCGGTGGTTGAACGCTCGCGGGCTCGTCGACTGGGATGTCACCGACCGTCATGACTTCGCGGTGACGACATACCCGTCCGCACCTTCATGGGCCAAGCGTGCGGTCTTCTATCAGGTCTTTCCGGACCGGTTCGCGCCACCCGTGGGGCCGGGTCTCGACGGGCCGGTACCGCCCTGGGCCCATGTGTCGGACTGGACCGACCCGCCGGAGATCGACGGGCCCGGCGCCATGACGCAGCTCTATGGGGGAAGCCTCCGCGGTGTCACCGCGAAACTCTCCCATCTGTGCGATCTGGGGGTGAACACGCTGTGGATCACCCCGTGGTTCCCGGCCAACAGCAATCACCGTTACGACGCTTCTTCGTTCGACTCGATAGACCCGGTTCTGGGCGGTGACGACGCGCTCGTCGACCTGTCGAGGGCTCTCCACGATCGCGGCATGCGTCTCATGGGGGATCTCACGCTCAACCACACCGGTGCGGCCCATGACTGGTTCCTGAAGGCGCAGGCCGACAAGACATCGGCCGAAGCCGGCTTCTACTACTTCCTGGACCACCCCGACAGATACGAGTCGTGGATCGGTGTTCCCTCGCTGCCCAAGCTTGATCACACAAGTGCCGAGCTGCGGCGCCGGTTCTACGACGGGGGCGAGTCGGTCGCGGCTCGCTGGCTGAAGCCACCGTTTGAACTGGACGGATGGCGAATCGATGTGGCCAACATGACCGGGCGCCTCGGCCCGGTCGATCTCAATCATGAGATCGCCGCCACCGTCAGGTCCACGGTCGAGTCGGTCAACCCCGACGGCCTGCTGATAGGTGAACACGCCCACGACGCCACCACCGATCTTGATGGCAGCGGATGGCACGGCACCATGAACTACGCGGGCTTCAGTCGTCCGATGTGGAGTTGGCTGCGTGGCCCGGAGTTCGATGCCGAATTCCTGGGGGTTCCCGCCCGGGTGTCGGTGCGGCCGGCCAGTGCGGTGGTGGAGACCATGAAGGACTTCATGGCGTCGGTGCCGTGGCAATCGGCGGTCGGCAACATGAACATTCTCGGCAGCCATGACACCGCCCGTTGGAGAACGGTGGCCGGCGATCCCGGCCGGGCCAGGGTGGGGGCGGCGATGCTGTTCGCCTTCCCTGGTATGCCGTGTGTGTTCGCGGGCGACGAGATCGGAATGACCGGCGCCGACAACCACGCGGCTCGCAGCCCGTTCCCGTGGCAGGACCGCGACCACTGGGATCAGTCGATGTTCGATCATTACCGATCGCTGACGCATCTGCGGCGGGAGACCGATGCGCTGGCCGAAGGCGGTCTGCGCTGGCTTTCGACCGGCGACGACCACATGACCTTCGCCAGGGAAACTCCTGAAGAGACGGTGATCGTCCACGCGGCCCGGGCGGGCCACGGTCCGGTATCGCTCGATGCCGGCGGCCTGGGCGTGGAAGAGCTCGATCATCTCCTCGGTGACACCAGCGCCAACATCGCCGACGGGCGGCTCGACATTTCTGCCGACGAACCCACGGTCGGTATCTACCGGTTCCCCACGTGTTCCTGATCCGAAAGCATCATCGATGAAACGACTGTCCACGATTCTTCTCGTCACCGCGATGATCGCGGGGGCGTGCAGCTCATCGGGCGGGGCCGACAACTCCTCCGCGCCCACGACCTCGCGATCGGAGGCTTCGGTCACCACCACTTCGACCGTGGCCCCGGATCCCGGACCGGCGTTGGCCGACGACAGTCGCCTCGAGGTGATGCTCCTGTGGCATCAGCATCAGCCTCTCTATCCGCTTGACTCAGAAGGCGTGGTCACCCGCCCGTGGGTGAGGCTCCATGCGGCCAAGGACTATGTCGACATGGCCAACCTGGCCGCGTCGTATCCAGACCTTCATGTCACGTTCAATCTCACCCCGGTTCTGCTTCTGCAGCTCGAGGCGTTGGCCAACGGCACGGTCGACACCTACCAGGTCCACACCGAGATTCCGGCTGCCGACCTCACCGCCGAGCAGCGTCAGTTCGTCTTTGACCGGTTCTTCGACATCAACCCGAAGGTGATCGCCAAGTTCCCGCGGTTCAAGGAGCTGTCGGATCTGCGCCCCAAGGGGGTCGAGGCGTTCGACGACCGCGACATCACCGATCTTCAGGTGTTGTTCAACCTGGGTTGGACCGATCCGGACGAGTTGGCCAAGGAGCCCCTGGCGGCGTTGGTGGCCAAGGGCCACGACTTTGTCGAGGCCGACAAGGCGACCGTGCTGGCCGAGCATCTCCGGCTGGTGAAGGAGGTCGCTCCGGCATACAAGGCCGCTTGGGACACGGGGCGCATCGAGATTGCCACCACTCCGTTGGCCCATCCGATCCTGCCGTTGCTTGCCGACACCAATCTGGCTCTTGAGGGCGACGCCACCGCCACGCTTCCCGAGGCCCGGTTCCGCCACATCCCCGACGCCACCGAGCAGGTCAGGCGTGGGCTCGATGTGGCCGAGCGGATCCTCGGCCGTCGTCCCCAGGGGATGTGGCCCGGGGAGGGCTCCGTCGCCCAGATGGTGTTGCCGTTGTTCAGCCGTGAGGGCGTGCGCTGGGTGGCCAGCGGTGAGGACGTGCTGGCTCGCACCCTCGACATCGGATCGTTCAACCGGGGTGCCGGCGATCTGGTGGAGGAGGCGTCGTCTCTTTACCGACCATGGTCGGCCACGTTCAATCGCAATCCCGACCTGCCGATGTTCTTCCGCGACACCCGGCTGTCGGATCAGATCGGTTTCCAGTATTCGGGCATGGGCGCGCAGGCCGCGGCCGATGATTTCATGGCCCGTCTCGACGCGATCGACAAGGCCACCGCCGACATGACGGGGCCCCGGGTGGTGTCGGTGATTCTCGACGGAGAGAACGCGTGGGAGAACTACCCCAACGACGGCAAGGACTTCCTCAACGCCCTCTACACGGCGCTCACCACCTCCGATCGGGTGCGTACGGTGACGCCGTCGGAAGTGCTCGACGCATTCGGTGATCAGATCGAGCCGATGCCGTCAGTGGCCGCGGGCTCATGGATCGACGGCAACTTCGGAACATGGATCGGTGAGAAGGAGGAGGCCATCGCGTGGGACTATCTGGGTCGTGCCCGCGACGATCTCGCGGCTGCCGAAGCCAATGTCACGCCGGCGGTCTACGAGGCTGCCTTCGAGAAGATGCTGTTCGCCGAGGGCTCCGACTGGTTCTGGTGGTACGGCTCTGACCAGAATTCGGGCAACGACGACTACTTCGATTCTGCCTACCGGGAGCTGCTGGGGCAGATGTACGACGAACTTGGGGATGCCCGGCCCGATTGGCTTGACGTGCCGATCATCCCGGCCGCGCCGGTGCTGCCGGTGGCCAGCCCCAACGATCTTGTGTCGCCTCTGATCGACGGCGCGGTGGGTGATGGAGAATGGGCCGACGGTGGCCGATTCGAAGTCGGCGCGGCGAACCTTCGCTACGGATTCGATCGCGAGAATCTCTACCTGGCTCTGTGGGATGGCTCCGAGGCGACGCGGGTGTGGGTCGGTGCGCCGACCGGCTCCGGGGTGCCGCGCAGCTCCGCCGGAGACCTGCTCGGCTTCGGTGCCACCCATGTGATCGACCTGGTCAATGGCTGTGTGGCGGCGACCGGTCCATCCGATTGTGTGCCGGTGCCGGTGTCGGGCAGCGAGATCGCGGTGCCGTTGTCGGCACTGGGTCCGCTTGATTTCGGCGATCGGATTCTGCTCGCGGTGGAGAACCCGTCGGGTCTGTTCCCGGCGTCCGGTCCGGCGCAGATCAGCGTTCCCGACGTGTCGAATGTGGAGATCCTGGCCAAGTTCACCGATCCGGTGGGCGACGACCACGGCCCGGGGTCGTACGTCTATCCGTTCGACGATGTTTTCACCGCCGGATCGTTCGATCTCGAGGGTTTCACGGTCGGGCTCACCGACACCGATGTGGTGTTCACCTTCGATGTTGTTGCCCCGATTCGTAATCCCTGGAGCAGCGCCAACGGACTGTCGGTCCAGACATTCGATGTCTATGCCGACACCGATCCCGGTGCCGGCACCGGGGCGTTGATGATGCTGGATGGACGCAACGCCGCTCTGGAGGACGGAAATGGCTGGGACTTTGCGCTCACGGTCGAGGGTTGGGAGTCGGCGGTGTTCGACGCATCCGCCGATGGCACGGTGGTCGAGAGCGCTCCGACGTTCGACATGATCGTCGTGCCTGATCGCGGTCAGGTCACGGTGCGGGTTCCCCGCGAACTGCTGCCGGCCGGTGATCCGTCGACGTGGGGTTGGGCGGTCGCGCTCCTGTCGCAGGAGGGCTTCCCGTCCGGCGGCGTCCGACGGGTTCGCGATGTGTTGCCCAACCCGGAGCAGTGGCGCCTCGGCGGAGCTCCCGCCGGGTCGGTCACCCACACACGAATCATGGATCTTCTCAACCCGGTGGACGGCGTGCAGGAGTCTTCGTTGTCGTCAGTTCCGTCACCGACTCCCGCCGGCGATGGGATCACCGCCGGGGACGTGGCCCGGGTTCCACTCGTGTTCGGCTGATACCTGACGGGTCAGACTGGTGGAGCGGCCCCGACCGGAGGGGCCAACACGACGCGGTTGCCGCCTTCCGACTTGGCGTAGCGGAGGGCGTCGGCGGCGCGCATCAGGATCTTGTCGATAGGGCCGCCGTAGGACGAGCCGATCACACCGATGCTCAGCGTGAAGTTGGCGGCCTCGGCCGTGGCCTGGGTGAGGAACAGCGCTTCTCTCAGGCGCTCGAGGGCCTTGACGGCATCATCTGGCGTGGTGTCGGGGAAGATGAAGAGGAGCTCGTCGCCTCCGATTCGCCCGACGATGTCGATCGGGCGGACGGCTTTGCGGGCGGTGGCCGCGAGTATTTCGAGAGCCCGGTCGCCCTCGTCCCGACCGGCGACCTCGTTGATCCGATTGAAGTTGTCGATGTCGGCCACAGCGATGGTGAATGATCTCCGGTCGTCGATCATCGACAGCAGGCGGCGCTGGGTGGTGGTGCGATCGGGCAACCCGGTGAGACGATCAACGCGGTCATCGGGCGGGCTGTCGCTCACCGACCTGATCACCGCCAGACGCGCCGCGAGGGCGATGGCGAAATCCTCCACGTAGGCGACATCCTGGACCCCGGGTCGCTTGCCGTCGGGTCCGAATGCGTAGAGCACGCCGAGGAGCCCATTGGCGACGATGAGCGGCACCGCCACGGCCGACGCCGGTTCTGCGAGTCGTTCGGCGAGGTGCGCACAGACCTCCGGGTCGGTGGTGCTCTCGTAGACCAGTGTGGCGGACGCCCGTCCGGCCAGCGAGACCCAAGGTGACGGTCGCGAGTCGGGGAGGGGTACATGGTCGCCGGTGGCGAAGGCCAGCGCGAGGATCGGGTCGACCCGGTCGACGAGGTGAAGTTCGGTGGAGTGGGGGGCGAGGTGTCTGCGGAACGTGTTCTCGGCAACGGACAGGACGCTGCGCTCATCCTCAGCCGTATCGAGTGCCCTGACGAACTCCCGAAGGGCGGTGCGCTCCGCCCGTTCATCTTCGAGAAGACTCGTGGTCCGGGCGAGTTGGCGGTTGCTCTTGCGGAGGGTTCCCAACAGGCGGCGGATCACGAGTGTGCGGGTTGTCGCGACAACGGTGATGGCGGCCACCGCGGCCGAAGCGGCGATGGTTGACGTGGCTCGATACTGGACGGACACGAACTGGTTCGCGAGGAGCCCGGCGGCGACGGCCGCGACAGCGACGACCATGGCGGCCAAGAATGAACCGTCCCTGCGGTTGCGGTCTCGTCTCTTCATGCGCATCTCGGCCGTTCCTATCGATCGGACGGCTTCAAAGTTGAGTGCGCAGTGATGGCGGAGACGAGCTGCCGATTGGCTGGGTGTGATGCCCGGCCGGAATTCAGCCTGTGGTGGCGTAGGTGATGTTGCCGGTCAGTGGTCGGTGGCCGGTGATCTCGGTGAACGCCAGATGTGGCTGGTCGGCTTGGTCGATGGCCAGGCTGACCAGTTGCCCGAGGGGGTTGCTCCCGGCTGTGATCACATTTTCTGAGTGCCAGGTGTCGTCCGATGCCTGCCGGGCGATCCAGATCCCGGTTGTGTCCGAGTAGGCGATGGCGGGAGCGCCGTTGGAGTCGAAGGCCAGCGAAGTGATCCGCCGTGCCCCTTCCATGTCGATCTCCACTCCGCCCAGGCCCGCAACCTCGCTGGTTGTCCAGCCTCCGGAGGCGTTCGTGGCGTATTCGACCATTGACGTGTCGGCGTTCCAGTAGCTGATGTGGGCCGAGCCGCCCTGATCGAACGCCAGAGATGAGAACCGGCCGACATCTCCACCGGCGGCGACCGTCTCGATCTGCCAGCTGCCCCCCGGCTTTCGGGAGGCAAACATGAGGTCGAGATCAGTGGATTGGAGGTAGGAAATGCCCAAGGTGCCGTCGTCGGCGATCTGGAGGTCGACGTTCCATTCGTATTCGACTGGTCCCGATCCGATGGACTCGACGGTCCAGACTCCATCGATGAGTTCGTAGTATTCGACGCCGTCGAGGCTGCCGAACTGCGATGGGTCGACCCCGGCTGCTCGCACCACTCCATCGGAGCCGATCCGAATTGTGGAATCCCAGCCGTCGTGTCCGTCGTCGTGGGCTGGGGAAGTTTCCCAACCATCGGCGGTGAGCACTGCGTGTGTGAGGTCTCCCAATTTCGGGTCGAACCGTGGATTCTGATGGTCGTGGTAGGCGATGTGGGGGATTCCGGCCGGATCGAAATCGAGTCCGATCGGACCGTAGAAGTAGCCCTCTACCACCCGCTCGATTGCCCATGCGTCGGCCGCCGACGCGTACGACACGAAGCCTTCCGACGCACTTTCGAAGAGGAACGCGACTGCGGGCAGGCCTTCGGTGTCCAGAGCCAGCGATGGTTTCGTTCCGTGGCCTATGTCGGTGGCGATCCATCCGGCGGCGATGGTCGGGGGTGACTCGGTGGTCGGGGTCGTGGTGAATTCCTTGCGGGTCCTTGTGGGGGAGCCCATGACTGCCGACAGGAACGGGGAAGAAATCCGAGGATGCATTTGTTTCTGGTTACCAGCCAGTAACATCGGCACACAACAAGTCGGGTCGGCGACCGGCCCTCGAATCATCGGGAGGCTTCCATGGCCGAATTCTCGCTCGAACTCAACGAAGACCAGCTCCAGCTGCAGAAGTGGATTCACGAGTTTGCTGTCGACGTGATCCGCCCGGCGGCATCGGAATGGGACGAACGCGAGGAGTTCCCGTTCCCCATAGTTGAGCAGGCCGCCGAGATCGGCCTCTACGGCTGGGAGTTCATGGCCGAGGCCATGATGAACGACCCCACCGGTATCACCATGCCGATGGCGATCGAGGAACTGTTCTGGGGCGACGCCGGAATCGGCATGGCCATCATGGGGTCGGGCCTCGCTGCGGCCGGCATCATGGCGTCGGCCACGCAGGAACAACTCATGGAGTGGGTGCCCCAGTGTTATGGCACCGCCGACGACGTGAAGCTGGGGGCGTTCTGCGCCAGTGAACCCGACGCCGGTTCTGACGTGGGTGGCTACCGCACGCGCGCCGTTTACGACGAGGCCACCGACGAGTGGGTCCTCAACGGAACCAAGGCTTGGATCACCAATGGTGGCATCGCGAACGTTCACGTGGTGGTCGGTGTGGTCGACCCGAAACTGGGCTCGAAGGGTCACGCCAGCTTCATTGTGCCGCCGGGAACCAAGGGCCTGTCGATGGGCCAGAAATACAAGAAGCACGGCATCCGTGCGAGCCACACTGCCGAGGTCGTGCTCGACGATGTGAGAGTTCCCGGCCGCTGTCTGCTCGGGGGCAAGGACAAGCTCGATGAACGTCTGGCCCGCGTGCGCGAAGGCAAGAAGGGCAACGCACAGGCCGCGATGCAGACCTTCGAAGCCACCAGACCGGCCGTTGGCGCTCAGGCGATCGGCGTGGCTCGTGCCGCCTACGAGTATTCGCTCGAATACGCCAAGGAGCGTCACGCATTTGGCCGCCCGATCATCATGAACCAGTCGATTGCGTTCATGTTGGCCGACATGGCCACCGAGATCGATGCCACCCGGCTCCTGATCTGGCGAGCAGCCTGGCTCGGCAAGAACGGCAAGTTCAAGAACGCCGAGGGTTCGATGGCCAAGATGAAGGCCGGTCGGGTGTCGGTGTGGGTCACCGAACGTGCCATCCAGATTCTCGGCGGCTACGGCTACACCCGTGAGTACCCGGTCGAGCGCTGGCACCGCGACGCCAAGATCCACGACATCTTCGAAGGCACCGAGCAGATCCAGCAGCTGGTGATCAGCCGGGCCATCTCGGGACTGCGCATCGAGTAGCTCTGAGCCTTCGCCCACGTGAGTCTTATTAAAGGCTATTGCCATAGGCTTTGGTAAGGTAGTGGCATGGCAAAGGATCCCGGTTGGCCTGCGTGCACCACAGAGGAACGGCCTTGGCAGCCGGGGAACCTCGAGATGGTGCCCCGAAGCCGACGCGCCAGGATCAATGGCTCCTACGTCGCCACGGTCACTCCACAGATCGCCGAGGAAGCCTCCATCGAGCTGCCCGGTTCCCTGGCTGCTGCTGTTGCTGAAGCCGAGGCCGCAATAGCCCGATTCGACGAGCGAGTCGGCTCAAGCCTTGCCGGCTTCACTGTGATTGCGCTCCGGACCGAAGCCGCGACCTCCTCCCAGATCGAGAACCTGTCGGCCGCTCCCAGTTCCATTGCGATAGCTGAATATGCCGCGCCGTCAGCCAACCCACGAAAGCCCAATGCTGAACCCATAGCGGCCAATGTCGCCACGCTCACCACAGCAATGGCTGGCGAGGGGCCACTTGATGCCGACGAGGTCATCGAGATTCAGCGGGTTCTGATGAACGATTCTTGGCCCCGCGCGATCGGGGGCTTCCGGCGCGAGCAGGTCTGGGTCGGTGGCGACACGTACTCGCCTCACGGTGCGACGCATGTCGCCCCCCATCACGACCGAATCCCAGCCGCAGTTGATGATCTCATCCGGTTCGCCAACCGGCAGGACCTGGGCGC
>CAZDYO010000033.1:0-12051 GCA_964509555.1 uncultured Acidimicrobiales bacterium | reverse complement strand
CGACGGTTATATTGCCCTCTACCGTGGCCAGCGCCAGGGCCATGGAGGCGATGATCGCGCCGACGTAGGACTCGAAGAGGTCGGCGCCCATGCCGGCGACGTCGCCGACGTTGTCGCCCACGTTGTCGGCGATCGTGGCCGGGTTGCGGGGGTCGTCCTCGGGAATACCGGCCTCCACCTTGCCGACGAGGTCGGCACCGACATCGGCGGCCTTGGTGAAGATGCCGCCGCCGACACGGGAGAACAGGGCGATGGAGGAAGCGCCCAGACCGTAGGCGGTGACAACCTCAAAGGCCTGATCGACTTCGATCCACTTGACGAACACGATGTAGACGATCATCAGACCCATCAGGGCCAGACCGGCAACAGAGAAGCCCATCACGGCGCCGCCGCGGAACGCCACCGGGAGAGCCTTGGCGGGCCCTTCCTTGGCGGCTTCGGTGGTGCGGGCGTTGGCCATTGTGGCCACGGTCATGCCGACATAGCCGGCGCTGGCCGAGAGGAATGCTCCGAAAATGTAGGTGAGGGCTGCCGGCGGCGTGATCAACGTGCCGATCAGAATGGCCATCACCACCACAAATCCCGAGACCCAAGTGTATTCCTGCTTGAGGAACGCCTTGGCTCCCTTCTGGATCTCGGTCATCAGGAAGACCATGCGGTCGTCTCCCGGTGAGGCTGATTCAACGGCCTTGTAGTAATAGGCAGCCAGGCCGAGTGCGGCCAATGCCGACACAAGTGCCAGATACGGTACGGCGTCCACTGTTGCTCCTGAAGTCGCTTCATTGCGAATCGTTTACCGGCGAACGGTTTGCCGCCGGGTCGGGGCGTTCGTGGGCCGCGCGCGTTTGAGCGGCGGCCCGGAACGCCGACACGATACAGACCGCGCGCCCGTGGTACACGCATCCGGTGGCTCAGGCTTGGTGAACGCCCCGTCGACGACGTCGCCCCCCGACAACAAGCCGGGAGCCCATCGCGATCATCGTGGCGGCCGCGATGATCTCCCACAGCAGCGAACCACGTGGACCGGTGTAGGACAATTCGTCGCCCTCCACATCGGTTCCCGGTGGCGCCGAGGTGCTGGTTTCGGTGGTGCCACCTACGGTTGGCAGCGATGTGGTGGACGGAGCCTCGACTGTGGTGCCCGTCTCAACCACCAGGCTGAGCGTCTGGGAGTGATGGGCGATGGTGACAGATGGGAGCGTCGCCAGGGGTGGCCCGACATTGGTGACCGCGATTCGGGGCTCAATGTCGTCGTTGTCGGCGGCACGAAATGCTCTGGGGACGAACGATGCCGACTCGTGGGCCCGCACGAGAATACGAGGTTGGTCGAGTATGTGGACCTCGGTGCGAGCGGCCGCGCTGGCCGCGAAGGACACGCTCACCAGCGCGGCCCACACGGCCAGCGTCACGGTCCGGCCCCAATGGGGTCGGCGGTCGCTGGTGGTCATCGGCGTCGGGAACCCCGATACCCGCTCAGAGGAACCGTCGTCGGTCGGGTCGGGTTGCGCTCCATGCCATGTAGCCGAGATCGAGCAGGATCAAGCTCACGGCTATGGGCAATATTGGGCCACCTCCACGGGTACCGGTGAACGCCAGCGACTCACCCAGCACCTGAGGCGAGGCCGTGTCGAGAATGGCGGGTGTGCCGGGGTCCGGTGTGCAGACGAACTCAAGGGGAGTCGGAATCGCCGGGATGACAACGGTGAGCGTCATACCAGCGGGAGTCCACACGATCGGGCCACCGGATGCGGTCCAGTTGGTGTCGGGGATGAAGAATGAGGCGGTGGCATCCTTGGCGGTGCCGTCGTTGTTGACTTCGACGACGACGCTGAGAGGCATTCCGCTGGAGGTCTTCGAACCCTCGACCGTGTTGGATGCATTGATTGTGATCGCGGCTGTTGCATCAATCTTGTCTCCGGGTGCAACCAGGTTGAGGTTGATCCCGGTGTCGAAGGTGCTGCCGTTGATGGTGACGTTCCAACGTTGGTTCCGTAGGGGAACGGTGTCGCCGGCGTTGAAGGAGGCCAGCGAGGTGCCGCGTCCGGTCCACTTCATGGTTGATGTGTCGGAGGGTCTGATGTTGTTGGTGCAGGTCGCCGTGAAGTTGCTGGTGCCACTGCCGACGCTCGTCGCGGCCTCGGTGGTCGAGGTGGTCGACGCCTCCGTGGATGTGGTTGGCGCAACGACCGTGGTCGATGGTGCGACGGTGGTGGTGGTGGTGGTGGTGGTGGTGGTGTCGACCGGGGTTCCGCCCTGGGCCGAGGTGACGAACGCCACGGCGGGAACCGGCGAACGATCGGTGCAGTCGACGGCGGTGTCGGCGACGCAACCCGTGGGCAGCGACAGACCGGGCTGACACTTGAACGACACCTTGACAAGACCGTTGAACACGGAAGCGGTGGTGACGCTGCCGCCGTCGCTGAACAAGATGTCGCCGCCGGTCGGGGTCCACTGACTATCCGGTATCGAGATGCTCACCACCAGCGGGGTGGCGGTCTCATCACCGTTGCCCGGCGTGCCGTCCGGGTCGGTGATGGTGGTTTCGCCGGAAATGGCGATGCCCGAGAAGGTCTGGGAGCCTTCCGACGTGTTGCTTCCGAGGATGGTGACATCCATGGTGCCGGGAATGGTGTTGAGCCCGGTGGTCAGCAGGCCCAGGTTGTAGCCGGCCACGAGAACAGCGGACGGGAACTCGGCCGCAACCGCTGTGCCGGACAGTGTGACCACCCCGGAGGCCGTCGACGTGGTGCCGGAGTGTGTGAACGAGATGTCGGTGAATGTGCCGGTGGCCGTGTTCTGGCACGAGTTCGTCGTTACCTGTGTTCCGCTCACCGGAGTTGCCACCGTGGTTGTGGTGGCCGGCGTGGTGGTGGAGGTTGTTGTGGTCGACGTGGATGTCGTGGTGCTGGTCGACGTGGTTGTCGTGGTGCTGGTCGACGTGGATGTCGTGGTGCTGGTCGACGTGGACGTCGTGGTCGTGGTGGTCGACGCGGGTGCCGTGGTGGTCGTGGTGGACGACGAGGGTGCCGTGGTGGTCGTGGAGGCAGGGGCCGAGTTGACGACAACGGTGTCGAACGGTGTTGCCGGCGATGCGGCCCGGCCGGTGCAGTCGACGGCGGCGTTGGTGACACAGCCTGCCGGTGTGGAGGTGCCGGGCAGGCAGGTGAACTTGACCTTGATCAGCCCGTTGAACACCGAAGCGACGGTGATGGACCCACCATCGGAGAACGCCACATCTCCACCTGTGGGTGTCCAAGTGGAACTCGGGATGGTCGCGGTCACGGACAGGTCGGTTGCCGTCTCGTCGCCGGTGCCCTTGGTGCCGTCAGGGTCACCGATGGTCGTCTGTCCCGAGATCGCTATGCCGGCAAGCGTCTGGCTTCCCTCGGTGGTGTTGGAGGCCAGGATGGTGACATCCATGGTGCCGGGAATGTCGTTGACTCCGACGTTGAGAAGGCCGAGGTTGTACCCGGCGATGAGCACGGCAGCGGGGAAGAACGCGCTCACGCTCGCGCCCGAGAGGGTCAGCTGATCGAGCCCGAGTGTGGCCGGATTGGGGGTGGGGGCGCCCGTGTGGGTGATGTCGAGATCCGTGAAGGTGCCGGTGGCACTGTTCTGGCACGAGTTGGTTGTGACCTGGGTGCCGGCGGACGCGGGACTCGCCCCGAACCCGACCAAAGCTGCGGTGAGAGCGGCAACGGCGACCACGGCGAGTGACCTCCGCCCCAAAATTCTTGCGTGTGTGTGCATTCTGGTCCCCCCAAGGATCAATGACCGGTGCAAGCTACACCATGGAAAGCAAATGCGAAAGTGGATGTGTGCAAGTTGCTACCGGGTGGTAACCGATTTCTCACTGGGAGTAAGAAATTCCCAACAAGAGTCTTGACATGGGCCGAACGCACCATTAGACATCGTGACCGTTGACACACATCCGGCCCATCTAACACCGACGAGGGCGATCTCCGACAGTGGCGATGGAATTACCGGAACTGGAACCTTGGGGGAGGTGATCAACGCATGGAAGGGCAGTCATGAGTGCCGACGAGCCTCATGACAAATCGACTACTGATCGACTTGGCGAGTCGCTGAAGGTGCGTCAATTGCCGTCGCCCAGGCCCTTTCGTGCCGGTCTCCCGACCGAGTGCGAAACATTCGACCGGACGCAATCCCGCTGATGGTCGAAGGTGAGTACACCGAATTCAGACTTCTCTTTTGGAGGGAACTTTCAATGACCAGACGAACGCGACGCCTCAGCGTTGCGCTTACCATCTCGCTCGTAGCGGGCATGTTGTCCTTCGGGACATTCGCCAGCCCCGCGAGCGCAGCGACACAATTGACAACTAATTCGTGTCAGAACACGGCGACAGGAACCTTCGGCAATATCGACTTCACGTATACTGGAGCCGCCACACCCAACCCAGCTACTTTGGGCGTTGACACCGTCACGCTCTCCGGTGCAACGTTGTCGGCGAATTTCCCGTCGGCCGTCTTGGTCAACGGGTACAACCTCGGGCTCTTGGGAAGCGTGCCGGCAGGGGGCGGATCAGTGACTGTAACGGTCCCTGGAACGATGACGCCGACCCTTCTTGGCTCGAATACTGCTGAGGTAACCCAAACCGTGGCACCGATAACGATCGCCGGTACCACCACCATTACCGATCCCAATGGAATCAAGGGTGACGGAGACGAGTCCGCGACACCGCTCACGGTCACAGTTACTGTCCCCCCGACTACATGGACGCCTACCGGCGGCGACATCGGATTGAGTGACGGCGGATCGGTAACCGTCGCGTCGGTTGCCGGTGGCCTTGTGAACGTTACGTTCACGTGTTTGCCTGGCGACTCGGTCAATACCACGCTGCCGGTTCCGTCGTCGTGCCAGACAGATCCAGCCAGCGACTGCACTAGCCGCGTGCAGGTTCCAGCCGTCCCGTTTGACACTGTTGTCGTCAACGCTCCGCCGACTGCTCCGGTTTGTTCCGGATCGGCAGTCTCGGTGGGAGCGGGGCAAGCCACCACCGTTGACCTGAGCACGTTGTGCAACGATGTGAACGGCAACATGGATCTGACCACGGCGGCAGTGGGGGCCACCGCCCCAACCGCGGGTACAGTAGCTTTCGCTGGAGGTATTGCCACCTACACGAACACCAACGTGCTGGCCACGTCGGACTCGTTCAGCTACACCGTCGCCGACACCACCGCGCCGACGCCGTTGGTGTCGACCGAGGTAACGGTCACGATCACCATCCTGGGCAACTTGTGCGACGCCACCACGGCTGCGTGCTCGCTGAACCAGATCATCACCGTCACGGTCACTGGCGCTGCGCTCACCCTTGAGCAGACCGGCCAGTTCGTGACGATGAGCCCGGTCACCCTCAACGGTGCACCCCAGGTGTCGACCGGTGCCATCAACCAGATGACCGTCACCAACTCGCGTGGCGATCTCGTCGGCTGGACCGTGTCGGGTTATGTCACCGACTTGGCCACCAGTGCCGGTCCCCACACCGATCCTGATGGTCCCGGACCCCTGCCGCCCGTACCCGATTGTGGCTTCCTCGTCGGCACCGCAGATGCGTTGTGCATCCCCGGTGACGATCTCGGTTGGACACCGTCGGCTACTGTGGCCCACGTGCAGATCAACGGCGACGTCGCCGCTGTGACCGCCGGTCCGTCCCACGCAACCAGCGGTGCCGACTGGCTCGCCCAGCTCGTCGCCGCCGGTCCCGCCGGTGTCAATGGCCTCGGTGGCCTCGCCGAGAACAACGTTCTCTGCTCCGCCGCAGCCGGCACCGACGGTGGCACATTCACATGTGACGCCGCCCTCTACCTCGGAGTCCCGGCCAGTGCCGGCGCCGGCACCTACTCGGGTGCCCTCGTGCTGACACTCCTCTGATTCCGAAGAGTTGAAGTGAATCGAGAGGGGGGCAGTCTCCGGACTGCCCCCCTCTTTCGCTCCCGGTACCGGTAGTGGGTCGAACGGACCAATTGGCCCGCCACAGGACACCCGCCTCTTTCCACCGGTCGATCGACCACGTATCCTCAACGACTGCGCCAATGCCACGACCACCCTGGATGCCAGCCAACATGAAGAGAAGAATCCTCCTGCTCTGCGCCCTTACAGCCTTGTTGCTGGGGGTGCCCGCGTCGGTGCCGACCGCGTTCGGAGCATCCAACGATCGCTGGGCAGTGGAGCCATCGGGTCCCAACGGACCAGGTGGTCGTCCGTATTTCGTCTACTCACTCAACCCGGGTGAGATATTTCAGGACACCGTCGGCGTCACCAACAGCAGCGATCGACCCATCACATTCGCCCTCTACTCCACCGATGCCTACACGGTGCCCGGTGAGGGCGGGTTCGCTGCATTGCGTGACGACGAGACACCGATAGACGCCGGCACCTGGATCAGACTGCCGGTGGATCAGATCACGGTTGAACCCGGTACCAGGGCCGATATCCCCATCCAGATCGAGGTGCCCATAGACGCCGAGCCCGGTGATCACGCCGCGGTGATTCTCGCGGCCGACACCGAGTTGCAATTGGGTCAGGAGAGCGACGGGCTCTCTTTGGCGGTGCGACAACGCGTGGGGGCTCGGGTCTATGTGCGGGTCTCGGGCCCACTCGACCCCTCGATAAGAATCGACAGCATCGACGTCGAGCACTCCACCCCGCTCAATCCTCTGTCCTCCGGCGAGGCCACGATCAGCTACCAGATCTCGAACGTCGGAAACATCAGGCTCTCCCCCACCTTGCAGTTGAAGGTCACCGGGATCCTGGGCCGCACCGTGAAGGTTCTGCCGCCGAACACCATCGACGACGTGCTGCCGGGCGGGGTCATCCGGATCACCGAGTCGGTGACCGGGCTTCCCAGATTCGAGCCGTTGGCTGCTTCCCTGCAGGTGGTGTCGCCCGAGTTTGCCACTGACAGTTCCACGACCTTCTACCCGGTCCCGTGGATTACCGTGATACTGCTGCTGCTGGCCATCGTGTTGTTCTACCTGTGGATTCGTGTTCGTCGGGCCCGTGAGCACGGTGAGCTCGAAACACCCGAGCTTCCTCCGGCCCCGAAGGAACTCACCGCATGAGACGCGCCCTGTCGGTCATGTCGCTGCTGAGTGCGATCATCGTGCTCACTGTCGCGCCCGCGGCCGTGGCCCAGACCGGCAAGGTGCCGTCGCTCACCTCCACATCCAGGTCTGTTGAGTTCGGTGACCAGATCGCGATTCGCGGCGAAGGATGGTCTCCAAACTCGATCATCAACATTTCGGTGTGCGGCAACGACGCCAAGAACGGCACCAGCGACTGCGACATCGTCAACGGCCGGGTGGTCGGGGTCAGCAATCGTGGCACCTTCGGTGTCAGCGTTGTTGTTGGGCAGCCCCCGGCGCCGTGTCCCTGCGTGGTGAGAGCCGAGAGTCAGACATCGTCGGAATTGGTGACATTCAACATCGACATCACCGGTGCGCCGGAGCTGCCGCCCGAACAGCAGTTTCAGGTGCCGGTTCCCGATCGCCAACTCACCATCAGCAACGCCAGAATCACCGGCAGCGGTCCCTGGTATTCGTATCTCGGTGGCCCGGCCGAACGCGAGGTGGTGTTCACCGTCGAGAACATCGGTGAGGTCACCGTCAAGAACGCCGCCATCAGCCTTTCGATGGGCAAGGGTCCAAACCCGAAAGGGTTCGTGAAGGCCCCCGACCTCGGTGAACTCAAGCCCGGGGAGTCGCGTACCTACTCCGTGCCCATCAAGTTGCCCGTTCTGGCCCTCGGCACCTACGGCGTCCAAGGAGAGATACCCGGTTTCGCCGACCCGGTCAGGTTCCGGGCCGAGACCTCCCAGATCCCGTGGGCACTCGTGGCCCTTCCTCTTCTGGTGCTTGTTCAGGTGATGCTCATCGCGAGCCGCAACAGGCTGCGTCGCGAGATTGAACAGCAGTCGTCGCCGGTTCCGTCACCGCGTCCAATGGTTGCGACCCCGCTCGCTCTTCCTGCCTCCACCGCTGTGGCGGACGACACGGAGCACCGAGACGAGATCGTCGAGCTGCAACCGCTGCCCGAGCCCGGGCCGGCAACCGATCCGGCACCCGTGACCACCACGGCGTATTCCGCCGGCCAACACACCGATCCGACCGAATTGGTGGGGGTCGACACGCTGTCCGATGAGATCGCCGCGGAGGTCAAGCGCGCCCTTGGCACCACGTCACTGCGTTCCGGTGACTCGTCGCCCA
Source organism: uncultured Acidimicrobiales bacterium (assembly GCA_964509555.1). Taxonomy (GTDB): domain Bacteria; phylum Actinomycetota; class Acidimicrobiia; order Acidimicrobiales; family Aldehydirespiratoraceae; genus SZUA-87. Next base: position 3,825 of record CAZDYO010000033.1, on the reverse strand, counting down.
ACAGCCGCATTCTCGAACGTATCGCCCGCGACGTCGCCCACACAGCGGCCACCCGGATTGGGATTCGTCATTCGTTCGACCACCATCAGGTCGACGATCTCGAGGCTGATATTCGACGGTCACTTGTCAAGACCATCGGCGCGGCAGGCCGATCCCAACACGTCAAGTCATGACCCAGTCGAGACGCGACCGGTGGGGCCGAAGTCGGCACTCCTCGCGTCTCCTCAGGTGTGCACTGTCGCTGGCGCTCCTGGCGGCACTCGTGGGAGTCGCGGCCGAAACCACCGTTGCCGAAGCCCAGGCCCGATACTCCACTGAAGCGTGCCAGTTCAACGGTTCCGGACAGTTCACGTCGCTCCAGGTTGGTGTGGCCGGCTCTGCAAAGCTTGATCCGCTCAACCAGTTTCCCAACACGGTCGCACTCTCGGCAGTCTTCGTGGCCGCGCCCATCCTGGCCGACTTCGGACTGATCGGCTACAACTTCGGTTTCTTGAACGTGGGTGCAAACCAGGTCCCGATCACCGCCTCACTCACCATCACAGCCTCCAACACTGTTGAGGGATCCCAGACCTTCACCAACGTCAACGTGTTGGCCACAACAGTGATCACCGATCCCGATGGGATTCGGCTCACCGGCGACGAGACTGCCACGCCGCTCCCGGTTACCTTTACCTTGCCAACCTCCACGTGGACCGCGACGGGCGGGGGTGATCTGGCCTTCGCCAACACGGGCTCCACCACCACGGTCACCCTCGGATCGTTCGTGTCCACCATCGACTGCCAGCCGGGGGTGCCGAGCAGTTGCGGTGCCAACAACACCAACTGCGTGTCGTTCACGCCCGAACCGGCCATTCCCTTCGCTCTCCTACCCGGCGACGGCCTTCGTCTGCAGCATCAGGCCCCGACCGTGGCCCTGGCTCCGGTGAGCCTGTCGAACGGTGCCGTGGTGGCATCGGGAACATTGCCGGCTCTCATAATCGACAACGACGGTTCCAATTCGGTTGGCTGGACGCTGTCGGCCTATGTCACCGATTTCCTTGGTCCGGGCGCACCGGATTGCAGCGTCCCCCAGGCCGACTGCATACCGGCCGACAACCTCGGATGGATGCCGGTGCTGCCCGCGGAGTACCGCGCCCCATCGCCGGGCTCATCCGGGGTCACCGCCGGAACGGCCATGGCCACTTCGGCCGCGGATTGGTTGGCCCAACTGCAGGCGGCGGGCCCGGCCGGTGTAAACGGTCTCGGGGGACTCGGCGAGGTGAACGTGCTGTGCATGGCCCCTCCAGGTTCGCCTTCGTCCACCGTGGGCTGTGGGGCTGAGCTGTTTCTGGGCATACCGGCCAGTGCGGCCTCGGGTTCCTATTCGGGCGTGCTGGTGCTCACCATCACGTGATCGCGATCCATCGCACGATTTCGTCGGCAAGACGGGTGGCATGTTCGCGATCGCTGAACAGGTGGTCGGCGCCATCGATGGTGACCAGTGTCGACCCATCGCTCGCAGCGGCCAAGCGGTGTGTCTGGTCGGCTCCGACCACCGAGTCGGCGCCTGCCTCCACGACGAGCAACGGGATGGTGAGCTGAGATGCTGCGGCCACGACATCGTGACGGTCGAGGTCGTTCATAAAGCCGACACCCACCGGAAAAGGTCGGCCGCCGATATCGACGTGGGCGCATCCATGCTCGCGGATCTTGTCCTCGGCGTCGGGTCCGAAGAGATTACGTACGTGGGCTACGTCGGACGGCGCGGCTATTGCAACGACCCGATCGAGGGTGTGGAGACGATGGGCGGCCAGAATCGCAGCCGCACCCCCGAGGCTGTGACCCAACAGCATGCAGGGACCCATCCCACGTTCCACGAGGGCCACTGCGGCCCTGGTTATGTCGCCCACCTCGCTGCTGACACTGGTGGAGCTGAAATCGCCGTCGCTGCTGCCCAGCCCGGTGAAATCGAATGCCATGGTTGCCCAACCCGCAGTGACGAGCGCTGCTGACAGGCGGGTGATCGTGTGAATGTCCTTGGAGCAAGTGAAGCAGTGCGCCAGCAGAGCGCTGCCGACTACGTCTCCATCGGGCAGACGTATGACAGCCTCGAGCGACGCGCCCGATGAGCCGACGAAGCAAACTGTGTCCTTGCTCATCTCAACCGTCTTTCACACGTAACGCGTTCAGATATCTCACGCTGAGTCGATGTTTCATGGCACTACCGTGACGATATCCATGAGGCTCTTCGGCGTTGTGGATATCGCGCCGATCACGTCAGCAGCGAACCTACCGAGGGAAACAGAAAAGATGCTGTCAATCGGCAAAACATCAACGAAACAAACTGACTTGGCAACCGGCGCCTGGGCACAGCTCCTCGACGAGGAGGAGGCCCACGCGTCAGCCCACGGATTCGGTGCCGGGGTTATGGTCGTCGGGTTCCTCGACGAACTGCTGCGCCACATCGACGACGACAACCGGGCCCTCACCGAGGCGGCCGTGTTGTCGATCATCGACCGTCGTCTCGGGTGGGCCGATCGTGCTGAACTCATCGCACCAGGTCGCCTCGGCGTGGTGATGCAACCCGTCGACGATGCTCTTGCACTCGCCCGTCGAGCCCGGGAGCTCCACAGGGAACTTCGCTCATGCAGCCTCGAGGTGGATGTGGCCTACTCCATGAGAAGGCGCCACGGTGGGCTGCATGCGGCCGCCGCCCGCGCCGACGCGGCACTCGATACGGCCATGGCTCGTCGTCGCTGATTTCTCACCGGGGGTCACGCTGATGCTATGTTCGGCCGCTGATCGACATGACACTCCTCGACATCTCCGACATCACGGTCCGCTTCGGTGGGATCATTGCGCTCGATGGGCTCTCGTTCTCGATTGAGAACGGCCAGATCTGCGGGCTGATCGGCCCGAACGGCGCCGGCAAGACCACAATGTTCAACGTGCTCAGTCGGGTTTATGAGGCCAACGAGGGCACGGTCACCTTTGATGGCCGGGATCTGCTCTCACTGCCCCCACACGGGATCGCGGCCGCCGGCGTGGCCCGCACCTTCCAGAATCTTGCCCTTTGGCCCGGGATGACCATCCTTGAGAACGTGATGGTCGGCGCCCACACCCACTCGAGGCAGAATTTCCTGTCGGCTGCGCTGCGTATCGGCACCGGCGCCGACGAGCGTCGACTCGAGAAGAAGGCGTGGAACATTCTCGACGAGCTCGGGCTCACAGCGGTGGCCCACCACCCCGCCGCGGGCCTGCCGTTCGGCACCATGAAGCGCATCGAACTTGCCCGGGCCCTCGCGACCGAACCCCGGCTGCTCATGCTCGACGAGCCGGCCAACGGCCTCACCCACAGCGAGGTCGACGAGCTCGGCGATTTGATCACAACCCTCCGTGAAAGGCATTCCCTCACGATCCTGCTGGTCGAACACCACATGGCTCTGGTGATGGGGATATCCGACAAGGTGGTGGTGATGAATTTCGGCGCCAAGATCGCCGAGGGCACCCCGGCGGAGATCCAGCAGCATCCCGAGGTAATCGAGGCTTATCTCGGAGGGGGCTCATGACCGAAGCACTTCTCCACGTGGCCAACCTCGAAGCCTCATACGGCGAGGTGAAGGTACTTCACGGCATAGATTTCACCGTGCGCAAGGGCGATATCAGCGTCGTGCTCGGGGCCAACGGTGCCGGCAAGACCACCACCCTGCGCGCCATTTGCGGTCAGGTCCACACCACCGGTTCCATAACCTTCGCCGGTGCGGAGATCTCAGGTGACTCGACCGCGGACATCGTCCGCAGGGGCATCGCCCATGTGCCCCAGGGCAGGGGCACCTTTCCGGAACT
>CAZDYO010000032.1:0-12100 GCA_964509555.1 uncultured Acidimicrobiales bacterium | reverse complement strand
CGACGACCGGTCGGAGTCGGTCCCGCAGCGTCGAGGATCCCCGCCCGAGTCGTCGGATGGGCCGTTCGATCAGTAGATACGACACCGACGACACGGTGAGCGTGGCGACGATGGTGGTCACGTCGACCCAGCCGCGGCGCCATCCGGTGTGTCGAAGCATCAGCAACAAGGGCCAGTGCCACAGATAGACACCGTAGGAAATCACGCCCAGACCCACCAGAGGCCGAACTCGGGCGGTGCTGGTGAGAGGACCGGAGCCGGTGGCGGCCACCACCGCGGTCAGCGCGAGAATGCCGAGTGCCAAGGCACCCCCGCGGTAGAAGCCGCTCCACTGATCGTCGACAATGAATATCGAAATCAACCATGCCGCACCGGCGCCGGTTCCGGCCGCAGTGAGCCAATCAGGCTTGGTGGAGCGCAAGGGCCAGAACACGGCACCGAGCGCGCCGATCAGTGGTTCGAAGATGCGAGTGTCGGTACCGAAATACGCCCTGCTCGGGTCGGTGGCTTCGAACAGCACCGTGATCCAGATGGCCGAACCGACACCGATCGCCACCGCTGCGCCGGCCACAGCGCGCCGTCCGCCCACCCGCAAGGCCACGAACACCACCAGAGGCCACATGAGGTAGAACTGTTCCTCGACCGCCAGTGACCACGCATGGCGGAGCATCGACGGACCGGCGAAGGCGTCGAAGTAGCTCACGCCGTCGCGGATGAAAGCCCAGTTGGCCACGTAGGCAAGAGTGGCCAGGGCGTGGCGTCGTATCTGCTCGATGTCCCCGGTGGTGCCGCGCAGCGACTGGTGGGCAACCACGGCGGTCACCACCACCAGAACCGCCGGCAGGAGTCGTCTCAACCGTCGCCCGGCGAAAGCGAGTAGGTCGATTCGGCCGTCCCGTGAGAACTCATCCACGAGAAGGCTGGTGATCAAGTAGCCCGACAGAACGAAGAACAGGTCGACACCCAGGTAACCGCCGGGAACCCATTCGGGCCTGACGTGGTAGGCAACCACCGCCGCGACCGCCACACCGCGCAGGCCGTCGAGGGCCGCGACATGGTGGGGCAGGTTGCGGGATCTGGGTTCGGGGTCCGACATGATCGTCCGCCATGTTGCCACCGGATCGCCCACGTCGGGTTACCGTACGGCATGGCCGAGCCGCCCGATCGCCGTCTCATCCGTCCGTCCCACGTTCGCTACATCGACAAGTCGAGGGTGTACTACGCCGGGAAGGGATTCGAACGGCCCTACGAATGGGCCGCGTACGACTCCGTGCCGTTCACGCCCCTCAAACAGCCGTTGGCGAGATCTCGGGTCGCGGTGGTGACCACTTCGTTCATCCATCACGGCGACCTGCCCATGGACTCTGCTTCCCGTGAGAAGGTCGTCTACTCCCATCCGGTCGCTCATCGGCCGGCGCGAATGTTCACCGCCGACCTCTCCTGGGACAAGCAGGCGACCCACACCAACGATCCGGAGACGTTCCTTCCATTGGGCCGACTCGTGGAATTCGTCGACTCGGGCCGAATCGGCAGCCTCAACCAGCATTTTTTCGGGGTTCCCACCGAGTACAGCCAGCGCAAGTCGCTGCTTGATGCCGACGTGATTGCCGGGTGGTGCTCGGAGCAGTCGGTCGACGCGGTGATACTCGTGCCTCTTTGACCCGTCTGTCACCTGACCGTGAGTCTGGTTGCGAGAACCCTGGAGGACGCGGGAATCGCGACTGTGATCGTGGGCAGTGCACGCGACATAGTCGAGGAATGTGGGGTGCCGAGATTCCTGTTCGTCGACTTCCCGCTCGGGAATCCGTGCGGCAGGCCCGGGGACGTGGGAATGCAGCGGGCGATCGTCGGCATGGCTCTCGACCTGATCGAGTCGGCGGTGGCCCCGCGTACGACCGTGCAGGCGCCATTTCGCTGGGGAGACGACGATTGGCGCAGCAACTACATGTCCGCGCCCGCTTGACCGGAAGCGTCGGCCACCGGCGCTGCAGCCGACCCGGATCTCGGGCACGGCGACCCGGTGGGCTACCCGATCAGATATGACGAGGTGAGCATCGCGGAATCGCGGTCCCAGATCACACAGACGATGTCACGCTTGCCGATGCGCCACATCGATTCGAATGGCTGGAGGAGCGGGGCGTATCCAAGGTTCGGTGACGTGGTGGCCTCGACCCGCGCGCTGAACTGCTCGGCGCATACGCGGTCGGAGAATTCGGAGACCGCGTCGGCCCCGGGAAAACTCTGCGACTTTGATGTGACCCTTGCGTAGGCCTCGAACTGGTGAGGCTGGCTGCATGGTTCGACAGTCGCGTAGAGCGACTGGGCACCATCGAGAGTGAAGCACTGCCCGTCGTCGACACCGAACAGGGTCACATGGCCCGGCGAGAGGATCCCGCCGGAGTGCTCGATCGAGCGGTCAAGGTCGGAACCATCCATTGTCATGGCGGCGCAGACGAAACCACGGTCGCCGATCGCCCAGGTCTCACTCAGCGGTCGGACCACGAACATGTCGAGCCCGCCCTCGGGCCACGGAGCCCCGACGTACTCCTCAAATGGCCCCGAACAAAGTTCGATGCCGACAAGGGTCACTTCCGAGTCGCCCGGATACCTGGACCCGGCGCCCGACCCGTAGGTCGTGGTGGCAACGACCTCGAGTTGATGTGGTGACGAACAGGGCACGACATCGGCGGCGAGCACCGTCAATCCGGTGGATTCGATGGAGCCCGAGTTGTCGGGAAGGTTGTAGCAATCGCCGGGGTCGAGACGTTTCACGAGGCGGGCCTCCCCCGTGAATCCGGCAGCGGAACTCGGTGATTCGCCGCCGGGGTCCATCACGAGATATGAGGCTGGAATTGCCAACAACGCCACCGCGGCAAGAGCGGCCACGACCCGTCTTGACTTGTCGGTCTCCGGGGACGGATCGGTGGTCTCCACGGTTGGATCGATGGATCCATCGCTGATTGGCGGATTCTCGGCGAGCAGGCGGATTCGGTCGGCGCGTTCATGCTGCCTGGCGGTGATGTCGGTGACCACGAGGATCGCGAGGAGTGCAGCAACGATCGCCGACAAGCCGGCGGCAACAGCTGTGATGGCTGAGAGTTCGGCACTGTCGAGCGAGCCTCCGGTGCCTCCGATTCGGTTCCTTATGGAGCCGAGCGCGCCGGCGCTCACCCACGCACCCCACCAAAGGTGGATCAGAACCGGGACGGGCTGACCAGACCACGACTTGTTCAGAGCGGACTGAGCCCCGGGGTCGGATGCCCGCCATATGTCGTCGACAATCTGCTTGGGCCGGACGAGGTTGAGGAATGGCACGAACCATGCGCCAGTCGCCCATCCCGGCATGAACCTGAGCGACGCCGCCCCCAGCGGGGCGAGATTGCGGTACGAGCGACGGAACCAGACCAGAAAGGGGATTCCGGTCAGGAGCACCAACACGAGTTGAGCCACCGCCATGTTTCTCGCCGTTCGATCAGCCGACAGCAACGTGTCGGGTCCGACCGACAAAGCGTTGTCCTTGAGATCACGGATCAGCTGAACCTGTCGGAGACTCGCGGCAGCGAACGCTGAGGCAGCCACAGCCGACAATGTGAGAAGTACCCGAGTAACGATCGATACCGACCTGAGATTTCGAAATCCATCGAACAACACCGGCACTCGCTCGCCTTCTTGGATGTCGGCGGGTTTCATCCAGTGGGCGCGGGTGGGTTCGGGCGGGGATCCGGTGATCTCCTCGCCGTCGGCTGATTCATCGATATTGATCTGGTCCCCCGATCCGTCGCCCCGTTCCGCTCCTGAACGGGTGCTAGGGGTCTATCAGGTTCAGGAGGTCGAATTCCAGCTCCGGAACGCGCCGGCCGCTCGCGGCGAGGACCAGCGAATCGGTGAGGCCGGCCGAGAACGCGGCCCCTTGCATGGCCAGGCCCACCGCCCACCACGCGGTGCGGGCTGTCATCCACCAGTGGAACGCATCGGGCCGCCAGGTGCCTCCGGCTGTCTCGTAGCCGTCGATCAACGCTTCGAGTGACCCGAACCCGCCGCAGACACGAGAATCGTTGCCGAAGCGCCACGTGCGCAGACACAGATAGCCGAGGTCTTCCATGGGGTCGCTGATGTGGGCCAGTTCCCAGTCGAGAACCGCGGAAAGGTGGCCCTTGTGAACCAGGATGTTGCCGTTGCGCAGGTCGCCATGGACGACGGTGAGCGCATCGGGTCCCGGTGGCTTGTTTCGACGCAGCCAGTTGATGCCGAGACGAATCGCCGGGTGGGGAACCGGGAGTCTGTTCAAGTCTGACTCGAGCTGGCTGCACCACGATGCGTAGGGGTCGCGGGCATCCAGAGCCGGGAGTCTGCTCGGGGCAACGCTCGGGTCGATGCGGTGGACACCGGCCAGGGCGGCACCGCACTCGGCGGCGAGCGTGTCGCCGTCGGACCCGTCGGACAGTCCCCGGAGAATCCGCCGGGGGATCGACTCACCCTCCACCCTGGCCGACACGATTGCCGGCTGGCCGGCGCCCGGAAGGTGGTCGGTGGCCGCTATCACCCTCGGGACCGGAACCCCGGACTCGGCGGCCAGCCGAATGAGGGCTGCTTCGTCGGTGGCGGCGACCGCTCCCAGCACCCCGGTGCTGACCTGGGCCACAGCCGGGGTGACGGCATCGCCCTCGTGAATATCGATCAACAAGGTGATCCGTTGCGCACCGAGAGAGGCAGCTCCCGTGATCTCGACTCGGGCGTCAGGTATGCCGCACTCTGCGAGCAGGGCCGTGAGGGCTGCCGCGTGGTCGGGGGAGGTGCTCATCGTGCCCCGTCGAGGTAGGTCGGCTTCGTGATGGACAGTTCGTGTTCCACAACCGCTCTGACCAGCGGCAAGGATGCTTCGGAAAGCTCGGGATCTCCGGACTGCAGCGCCTTGTCGAGCGAAGACCAGGCTTCGTCGGGATCGGCATCAGTTGGCAGCCCGAGCAATCGGCAGATCTCAGCATTCGCGACGGGATCGCGGGTCGATTCGAGTTCGCGGGCGATGATCCGACACAGATTGGCCGCCACCCGCGCCGAGTGCTGGGCACTCCCGGTGCTGGCCGGTACCACCTGGTTGGTGAGGGTGTTGGCGACGGCATCAAGCAACGCGGCGGCGGACGGATCGATCACGACCGGGGTCTCTCGCTCGGCAAGGCCAGCCCGATACCGGCGTAGGGCATGGACGGGATCAGGTGAGCCCATTCTTCGGGGGTGATCTCGTCGCCGACGGCATTTCGCACCGCGTCGGCGGCGTCGTCGTCGTCGATGAGCCATGAGAACAATCGCTGGTGGGGTCCGGCGGCGTGAAGTCGGCTGCCGTCAGGCGAGAACGTCAACGCGTAGATCCCCTGCTCGGGAGACTGGATGGCGGCCACGAGCGAGGGCTCGGTCGGATCGGTGGTGTCCCAGATCCAAGCCCGGCCATCGGTGACGCCAGCCGCGAGTTGATCACCCCCCGGGCTGAACGCGACGCTCATTATCTTGCCACCGGGGCCCGTCAGCCTGGTGGTGAGCTCCGGCGCTCGATCATCGGCAAGGTTCCAGATGCTGACGGTACGGTCGGCGTTAGCGGCGGCCAGGAGCGGCAACGTCGGGTGAAACGACACGCTGAGACTGAAGCTCGTGCCGACCATCCAGCGTTCCGTGAGATTGATCCGGCCGGTTTGATCCACGGCGAACAGCGCCACCTCGCCCGACTCAAGAGCCACGGCCAGGAGCTCCCCCGATGTGTTGAACGCCGGGGTCATGGCATGGGAACCACAGTCGAACCCTCCGGTGGGGGCGGTCGACTGCGGGCCCACGAGCGACCACACCCGCACTTGGCCGCTGGCATCGACACCACACAGTCTGCGGCCGTCGCGGGTAATGGCAAGGTTCTCGACGAGCCCCGACAATACCTCCAGGGCCATCGGTTCCCCGGAGAGGTCAGCCAGATCATGGATCAACACCGGGCCCGTGCGGGTGGCCACAGCGAAGAGCTCGCCGCTGGGTGAGATGCAACTGGCACCGCTGAACAACGTGCCGCTCACCGGAACGATGTCGAGCTCGGATTGTGGCTGGCCATCACTGTCGGTCCGCCAGATGACAGCGCGGTTTCTTGATGCGGTGGCCACGAGATCGCCATCGGAATCCGTGGTCACCGACCAGATGGCGGTGTTTTTCGACATCAAGGTGGACATCGGAATCTGCCACACTCTCGCGGTGCCGTCTTCGGCCGAGGTGATCACCTGGCGATGATCGGTGAAACGGGCACAGATCACGACGGTCGGATGGTGAAGGTCGATTCGCAGGTCCTTCAGATCGGACGTGCGCCAGAATCTCACGTTGCCGTCCGATGACGCGGCCGTGAGCATCGTGCCGTCGGGAGAGAACTCGACCCAATTGATCCATGACGCGAAAGTTGCGGCGTCAACCTTGGTTTCGACCGGTTCACGATCGCGACCCAGACGCCACACTCGCACTCTTCCACTGTGGTGACCAGCGGCCATCAGACCACCGTCGGGAGAAAGGCACACGGCGCTTGCCGGGTCGCCGCCTGCGGAGGTGTCGGACCAGATCGGCGAGCTCGTGTCGTCTGTGTCCCAAAGGTGGACATGGCCGGCGCGGGTCGAAGCGGCGAGCAGGGGCTTGTCCACGGCCATCGAGGACGCCATGGCACCACCAACCAGCTCGATGGATCCGGCCGGCGCCCGGTGACCGTCGGCGGCGACATCCCACCACCACAGGCCACCGAGTTGGCGAGATTCCTGACCCTCGATGCCTTCACAGGCGACGTACAGTTGTGAGCCATCGGCGTTGAATGCGACCGCGTTGGTCGGCCCGGGGAGGGGAGTGTCGTCGCCCCGGCGGAACATTCGGGTCCGGGTGGTCAACAGATCGGTGACGGAGACCCCGCCATCGGCATCACCCGCAGCCATCCATCTACCGTGGGGTGACAGCGACAGCGCGAGTGTGTGGGGCCCGGGGCGTGGCAACTGCAATTCACGAACCCGCTGGTATGCACCCGAGATCTTGTCGAGGATGGTTATCGAGTTGTCGGTTGCGTTGCTGTAGGCGATCCGCTGCCCGCTGCCCGACACACCGAGGGCTGTCTGCCCGGGTCCCCCCAGAAACCTGGCGCCCGGCAGCGGTGAGGTGGAGGCCAGCAGCACGGATCGTGACTCCACCGTTGAAGAAGTGATGTTGGCCACCACGGCGAGCTGAGAGCTGAGCGAAGCATCTCGGCCCCGCATCGTTGTCGCCTGGATGGCCAGATGACGTGACATGGCGCGACGCCGGTCGGCCCGGCGAGCCTCGGAAGCTCTGACCCCCGCGTTGACGAAGTCGGTTTCGAGCTGGCCGAACCGAATGGCCACCGATGGATCATCAAGCAACTTCACGGCGTTCTTGAGAGTTGCTCCGCGCCCCAGCAAATCAGGGTTTCGGTCGGAGTCGTCCCATGCCCGGGCCGCGTCTGTGATCCGACGGTACTCAATGAGAGCGTCGCGTTCGTCGTCTATCCAGCCGGCCAGTCTGGGCCAGGCCGTGAGGAGTGCTTCGTGGCTGATGGTGACGGTGTCGACATCGGTGGTAAGCAGACGTTGTTGGGCGAAAGCTCCGATCACGGCGTCCACATCGAGTTCGCCGGCAGTGGACCGCACCGACTCCAGGGTTGCGGTTCGGCGTGTGGGCAGAGCATCGTGTCCGAGTTCGACCATGCGGGTGAACAGGAAGCGGCAGGCAGCAACGTCGAGGTCGCCGAACCTGGCAAGCACGGCGTCGGCGGTCTGGCGCAGGGCACTTTCGAGGCCGCCGATGGCGCGGTAGCGGTCGAGGGTCAGCGTGTTGCCGGTTGGCTTCTCGGCCAGCAGATACAACACGTGGGACAGGAGCGGAAGGGCCGAAGTGCTTCCGGCGAGGTCGGTGTGGAGCGCGAAGGCGGATAGGAGTTCGGCCAGGAGATCGGCGTCAATCTCGATGCCAACGCTCCGGGCCGGCTGAACAATGCAGTCGGTGACTTCGTCCATCCCCATCGGACCGACCAGGGTCTGGCCGCGCTGCAGCCCCGCGAGCAGAAACGGAATGTCGGCAGCCCGGTGGAAGAAATCGGCGCGCATTCCGATCACCAGTGTTGATCCGGGTTCGTGGTGAAACTTGGCGAGCAGGTCGATGAACGGGTCGAGAGCCCCGGAATTGTCGGGGCTGAATGCCTCCTCAAACTGGTCGACAATCAGCACCGCACCGGATCGTCCGGCCGGATGGGGTCCGGCTGGAATGGCACCTGACACGGAGCCGACCGGGTCGTTGCCGGGTGTCGCATAGGCCACACTCGTGCTCCCACGGGCGCGCAGTTTCGCGATGAGCCCGGCTCGTAGCACGGAGGTCTTGCCGGATCCGGATGCGCCGATGACCATGAGGGGATGGGAGGTGCCGTCGGCGATGGCTGCATCTACCCGGGCCACGAGCTGTCGGGTGAGGTTCCCTCGACCATGGAAGATTCGGGCGTCGTCCTCGGTGAACGATTCGAGCCCCCGATACGGGTTGTCGACCGCCGCCGAGGTGCCGTCGGTTCGGAGGCGGGAGAGACGAGTCATCCACGGCCCGGAGTCGGCGACCCCGAGAAGGCCCAGAAGACGTTCGAAGTCCGCATTGTCGCGGGCATATGGAAGGTGCCGGCCGGTTATCCAGCCGTGGATGGTAGACACCGGGCGATCCAGGGCGTCGGCGAGTGCCTGATAAGTGTGGCTCGATCTCTGTTTGAGAGTGCGCAGTTCATTGGTGAACTCGCCTATCGGTGCCCTGGTCACGTCACGAAACGTAGCATTCCGTTCGATCTGGTCGAATCCCGACTTCGCGGCGGGGGAAACACGACTCGAGTCCCGCCTCGGCTGCTGGTTGTCGGACCTGGCACGAGACGGGACCCGGAAGGATCCGCCAGCGGATTGGAATGATCGTGTGAACGACCTGACTTGGTTCTACCCATCTTGAGACACGATGTCCACACCTCCATCCAAGTCCGTACAACTCCGTAAACGACCCCACCACCCTTTTTCTCCGGTTTTGTGAACGTTTGGAGTCCCGTACGGGACTCCAAACGTTCACAAAACCGGAGAAAAAGGGAAGATTGAGCGGGCGGCGGTGGTGGGGGCCACTTGTCCTGCGGCCACGGCTCGGATCAGCGACACGGAGTCGTCGGCCGCCAGCGCATCCTTCACGGTCAGGTCAAGCTTCGCTTGGATCCTGGTGGCCACCTCGAAACGGGCCCGACGTTCGTGACGCTCGGCCAAGGTGCCTGATTCGACCAAATGGAGATGGTGGGCGGAGATCGCGGTGGCGACCGCTCCCACCCCGGAGCCGTCGAGGGAATTGGTCATCAGAATCGGCGGTCGGTACGCGGCGTCCTCCTGTCCGGTCACATGGCTCAGTTCGAGCATCAATTCGAGGTCTCGGCGGGTGTCGTCGGCGCCCGGAAGATCGGCCTTGTTGACGACGAAAACGTCGGCCACCTCCAGCAGTCCGGCCTTGTTGGCCTGAACGGCATCGCCCATGCCCGGGGTGACCACCACCACCGTGGTGTCGGCAGCGGCGGTGATGTCGACCTCGACCTGGCCCACCCCGACAGTCTCGATCACGATGGGATCGAATCCGGCAGATGCGAGGACCCGTGTGCCCCCCGGGATCGCGAGTGCGAGCCCACCGGCATGACCGCGGGTGGCGACGGACCTGATGAAGGCGACGGATTCGACATCGGACATTCTCACCCGGTCGCCGAGAATCGCGCCACCCGTGAGCGGCGAAGACGGATCGACCGCCAACACCGCCGGGCGCTGGCCGTCGCCCACCAATCCGGCGATGAGCTTGGCGACGAGAGTCGACTTTCCGGCCCCGGGGGCACCGGTGATCCCGACGACGCGTGCCCGGCTTGAGAAGGCGTGCGTGAGTTCGGTTATGCGATCAGCCTCGGCTCCGCCCCGCTCGACGAGGCTCAGCAAGCGCCCGGTGGCACGCCGGTCTCCGGAGGCGGACATCTCGACCAGCTGCTCGACGGGAAGGGACCTGACGCTCACTCTCCCGGCACGACCCTGCGAACTGTGGCGACCACCTCATCGGCCGGGGCGCCCGGACCCAGCACGGCGGCCACCCCTGACGCCAGCAGCTCGTCGATGTCGGCGTCGGGAACGATTCCGCCGATCACCACGGGCACGTCGAGGTCGGCCTCGCGCAGGGCGGCGAGCATCGCCGGCCCGAGAGTGAGATGACCGGCGTTGTGCATGGACAACCCGATCACATCGGCGTCCTCCTGCTCGGCCGCGGCCACGATCGAGTCGGTGGTCTGGCGCAACCCCAGGTAGATCACCTCCATGCCGGCGTCGCGAAGCATCCGGGCCACAACCTTGATGCCACGGTCGTGGCCGTCGAGGCCCAGCTTGGCCAGCACGACGCGTATGTGCCGGTCGGACATCAGACAATTGCCTTCTCGACGTGGGTGCCGAACACATCGCGCATGGCATCGGCTATCTCTTCCTCGGTGGCGTACGCCCTGACAGCGTCGATGATTGCAGGCATCAGGTTGACGGTCGGATCGGTGGCATCGTGGGTGACACGGGCCAGCGCAGCAGCGACTGCGGTCGAGTCCCGGGATCGCTTCACCTCATCGAGGCGTTTGCGCTGAAGATCCTCCGTGGACTGGTCTATGCGCAACAGATTCGTGTCGGAGTCCTCGGCGCCTTCAGTGAAGTCGTTGACCCCGACCACGATCCTCCGCCCCGAGTTGACCTCCCGTTCGAACCTGTAGGCCGAATCGGCGATCTCACCGACGAAGTAGCCATTGTCGATTCCGGCATACACACCCTCGAGAATCGAGCCGTTCCCGAGACGATCGAGATGGTCGAACACGGCCTCGGCCCTCCGCTCCATCTCATCGGTCATCCACTCGACATAGGGAGCGCCGCCGAGGGGATCGACGACGTTGGTTACCCCGGTCTCGTGGGCCACGATCTGCTGGGTGCGGAGCGCTATACGGGCGGCCTTCTCGGAAGGCAACGCCAGGGCCTCATCGAAGCTGTCGGTGTGGAGGCTCTGGGTGCCACCGAGGGCTGCGGCGAGCGCCTGCAACGCCACCCGCGCGATGTTGATCTCCGGCTGCTGGGCGGTGAGCGACACCCCGGCGGTCTGGGTGTGGAACCGGCACATCATCGCGCGTTCGTCGGTTGCGCCGTAGCGATCCTTCATCCACCGGGCCCAGATGCGCCGGGCAGCGCGGAACTTGCCGATCTCCTCGAAAAAGTCGACGTGGCTGTTGAAGAAGAACGACAGTCGCCGTCCGAACTCGTCGATGTCCTGACCAGCCGCAATCGCCGCCTCGACATAGGCGAATCCGTTGGCCAGGGTGAACGCCAACTCCTGCGCGGCGGTGGATCCTGCTTCCCGGATGTGGTAGCCGGATATCGAGATCGGGTGCCATTTCGGCATCTCGACGGTGGTGAACCTCAACATGTCGGTGATGATCCGCATCGACGGCCGGGGCGGATAGATGTATTCCTTCTGGGCTTGGTATTCCTTGAGAATGTCGTTCTGGATGGTGCCGGCCAAGTCGGCACGGGCCACCCCGGAGTTCTCACCGACCACCACGTACATGGCCAACAACGTGGCCGCGGGTCCGTTGATGGTCATGGAGGTCGACACCCCCGACAGATCGATACCGGCAAAGAGGTCCTCCATGTCGGCGAGCGTGTCGACGGCGACGCCGGCCCGTCCGACCTCGCCGAGAGACCATGGACTGTCGGAGTCGCGGCCCATCAGTGTGGGCATGTCGAATGCGGTGGAGAGTCCGGTGCCGCCCGCCCGCAGAAGCTCCTTGAAGCGGGCATTGGTGTCCTGCGCGGTGCCGAACCCCGCGAACATCCGCATGGTCCACAAACGGGATCGGTAGCCGGCAGCGTGGAGACCACGGGTGAACGGGTACTGGCCCGGGTAGGGGGGATCGCCGTGGACCGGGTCGAGCGGTATCCCCGACATGGTCTCGAATGGGACGTCGCGGAGCTTCGAGGCTTTGTAGGCGGCCAGCCATGAGGCGCGAGCGTCGGTGGGATCAGCGGCT
>CAZDYO010000031.1:0-12183 GCA_964509555.1 uncultured Acidimicrobiales bacterium | reverse complement strand
GGCGTCGATCGACGTGTTGGTCACCCCGGTCGGCACCGCGGCACAGGCACGCGGGGCCACGGTATTGGCAGGAGAAGTGCCGGCCGGAGCGGTGGACGTCGGCCCGCCGGTAGTTGTCGGCCCGGTGGTCGAGGGCGCGGTCGACGAGGGCGCGGCGGTGCCCGACGGGACAGTGGTGGTGATGATGACAACCGGCATGGTGGCGGGGGGAACGACGGTGGACAGGGCGGCGGCTGGTTCGGCGGACGCAGGAACAGTGGTCGCCGTACTCGAGTACGACAGCCCACCAGACCCGCTCGAACAGGCCGCGGCAAGCGTCGCCAGCACGATCACCACCGGCAGCATCATCGGAGGTTGCGGTGTCATCCCCATCGTGTCGACAACCTACATCGGCCGCCGCGAGAGGCCCGGCCACCGCAGCCGCTCCTGCGACAACCGCCCCGGCCGCATAAATCATTCGATCGGGAGGATCTCCGCGCAATCCCGGCAACACCGCCGAACGCGCTTCTTCTCCGCGAACATGGATGTCTCGCAGCATGTGATGGTGTCGAGCAGCAGCCTTCTACTGGCCGACATCCCACTCCGAGTCGGTCGTGAAGCAGCCGTCGTCGTCAAGCGCCAGAAGAGTCACGGAACCCGATGTCGGGGATGGCGAATCGATGGGCACAACCATGGTCAACCAGTCGCGACGGAGAGCGTGGCCGGGCTCGGCTCGCCCGAATCGGCGGACACCGCTGATCGGCCCCGCTGGGCCTGCAACACCGCGATCACGAACAGTGCGGCCACGAAAGGCGGCAGCGGCGAAAACCCCAGATCGAACGAGGCGAACTGCGTGAACCCGATGGCGATCGTCAACGGCACCAGCCAGGCCTTCGACTGGTCGCGGTTCACGATCACAGCAACCGTCAGTGTCACAAGGCCAGCCTCGTAGAACGCGCTGTGCAGGCTGGTCAGCAGCAACCCTGCAGCAGTCGCAGACATCAGCAGATCGAGCGGCGCCCGATGATCGAACCAGAGCCATGCCAACACGATCGACGCCGCCGCGATCACCGCGAAGCCCAGCACGTCGGCAGCGGCCGCATCAGCCCCGAGCACGGCACGAAAGAATCCGAGCGGCGCCAGTCGGTAGAGCCCCCACCGATCGAGGTCCACCGACACGAAACGGTTGGCCGTGCCGAGCCAGTCGGGCAACCACGACGTGCCCACCACCAGAGTGTTGACGACCCCGATGAAGGCGGTCCCCGCGAGCGCCGCACCAACAGCACGGAAGTGACGTCCCACGAACAGCAGTCCGAGCAACGGCACCGCGTACTGCGGCTTGAACATGAGCACCGCCACCGCCACGCTCGCGGCTGCCTCCCGGTCATCGTGAAGCGACCGCCACACCCAAGCGATCAGCATGATGCTGATGGTCACGTTCTGGCCGGCACCGAGAGCGTAGGTGGTCGGCACGAACACGGTCGCGGCGGCGAGCGTGATCCACGGGTATCGGTCGATAACCGACACCATCGGCCTCATCAACGCCAACGCCACAGCCAACGCCGCGAACACCAGCGCCGAATTGAGCAGATACGACACCCGATACGGCACATGGGTGAACGGCACGTAGGCGATCGCGAACTGCGGCGGATAGGCGTACGGCATGAAGACGCTGTCGGAGCCGATGACCCGGTCCTGACGGGCCCGCTGCAGTACCGGATCGTAGAGCTCGGCCGACCCATTGCCAGCGGCCACCGACTGCCCGGCCGCGTAGAACGCCGGGAAGTCACCCCAGATCGGGCCCGCCTCTCGCTGTGGTTCGCGGTCAACCGTGGTGATGATCAAGACCAGCCACGCGCCGAGCACCACGATGATGAGCCGCGCATACATCGCAGCTTTCGGCGACTCGGTGTCGAGCATGTCAGGGTCCACCTCACACAGTCGGCCGGCCACCGGCAGAATGGAGTCCGAATCCGCGCGGGTTCAAGCACTCAGGGTGGCCCGACGCTAGGTTGCCCGGATGCGAACCTTCCTGCAGGCGGTCTTGGCTGCGGCCCTCGTGATGGTGGTAGGCGTGCCTCCCCAGCCGGCCGAAGCGGCCGGATGCACCGTGGCCGCGTCGCCTGCATCCGGTGCAGAAGTCGGCGCCTCGATCACCCTCACCGGCACCAACTGGGCCGCAGGTGAGGAAGTCTTCGTCAACCTCGGGGGATCCCAGATCGGCGATGTGTTCGCCGACAGCAGCGGTTCGTTCAGCGCTTCGGCATCCGTTCCCAACCTCGCTCTCGGTGCACAGGATCTCTTCGCGTTCAACAACTCGGCCACCTGTGAGGTCCATTCCACATTCCAGGTGATCGCCGCAGCGCCGCCCCCCACCGCCTGCACAATTTCTGCGACACCCGCGGGCGGCGCCGCGGTAGGTTCCACCATCACGATCTCGGGTGGCCGATGGGCGTCGAACGACACAGTGTTCGTCAACTTGGGCGGATCGCAGTTGGGGCAGTTCTCGGCCGACAGCTCCGGCTCGTTCTCGGCTTCGGCAACCGTGCCCGCACTCGCGGCTGGCGACCAGACTCTGTTCGCGTTCAATAACGCGGCCTCGTGTGAGGTGAGCGTGAACTACCCGGTCGTCGACATACCGGTGACGACCACTGCCTCTCCGGCCACCACGACCACCGCGGCACCGGCGGCGACAACCGCCGCCCCGGCCACCACCAGCTCCGCGGCGGAGGTCACAACATCAACAGTTGTGGAGGCAACCACCACCGCCTCGACAACAACTGCTTCGGTCACCGCCGCTCCGACCACCACCGATCCGGCCCAAGAGCAGGCAAACAACGCAGACGAATCCTCCAACCCATCGTCGGGGGCTTCGATAGTTGTCGTGATCGTGATCGCTGTTCTGGCGCTCGGTGCAGGCGCCGGCGGTGCCGTCTTGTGGACCCGCCGACGCAACTGATACGGATACGCGCCATGGACTCGATCATCGCCCGCAAAATGCACCGCACCCTCGAGGCCTATCACGGCATGATCTACTTCAGCCCCGAGGCGACGAGCGAATACCAGAGCCTGGGCCCGCAACACCCCCGTACCGGCTACTTCGCATCGAGGGCAGCCCCGATGGGCGCCGTGAGCGCCGAGGTCGTCACCGCCACGTTCTTCAACTTCAACCCCGGCCTGGTGGATCAAGCGATGGCCGGAGCATGGCGTGTCGCCGACCCCGCAGCCTGGGTCGACGCAAGGCTGCGGGCTGCCGATGCCACGCTGCGCCGGCTTCTGGTGGAGGAGATCGAAGGCCCCGACATGGTGCGCGCCGCCGATCTGGCACGACAGGCAGCCGCCGCCTGCTGGTCCGCGGGCCGGCCCCTCGCCGCCGGTCTGCTCGCGCTGGGATGGCCCGACCAACCCCACCTGATCCTCTGGCACGCCATCTCGATTCTGCGCGAGTTCCGCGGCGATGCCCACATCGCGCTCCTTGTGGCCGGCTGTGTTTCTCCGCTGGATGCGCTCCTCCTCCACGCCGGCACGGGAGAGGTGCCGGGCGAGGTGCTGCGCTCCACTCGTGCATGGCCCGAAGAATCCTGGAACGTCGCCCTGGTGGATCTTCAGACCCGTGGCCTGCTCGGCGACGATGCGATGTTGACCTCCGTCGGCGTCGAACTCCGCGACGGCATCCAGCAACGAACCGACCAGGCCTCAATGGAGCCATGGGAGGCAATCGGTCCTGAAGGATGCGATCAGCTCCGTGGCCTGGTCCGGCCCTACAGCAAGCGGCTCGTGGCCGGCGGAGCATTTGCGCTGTAGGCCATGCCAGGTTGCGCTGCGGCGGCAACTACGGTCGCCGACATGACCGACAGCTCCGAATTCGACATCGAGTTCTTCTGGGACCCCGTCTGCCCGTTCGCATGGATCACCTCCCGATGGATCGTGAAGGTGGCCGAGCAATCCGACTACCGGGTCGACTGGCGGTTCATCTCACTGCGCCTCCTCAACAAAAACAAGGACTACGCCACCGAGTTCCCGCCCGAATACGAACACGGTCACACAGCCGGATTGCGGATGCTGCGAGTGGCTGCTGCCGTGAGAGACAAGATCGGCCGCGAGCCGCTCGGAGGTCTCGTCACCGCGTTCGGTCAGAGCTACTGGGACCAACCGAAGGATTCGGTCGACCGAATGCGCCTCGGCACCACCGACCACGCCGCCGAAGTGCTCGCAGACGCCGGGTTGCCCACGAGATTCGCCGACGCTCTCGACGACGACTCATGGGACCAGATCCTCAACGCCGAGACGGAGTTGGCCCTGTCGCGAACCGGCCGCGATGTTGGCACCCCGATCATCACCTTCCAGCCGCCCGACGGGCTGTCGTTCTTCGGGCCGGTCATCTCACGGGTGCCATCCGACGCCGAGGCCCTTCCGCTCTGGGACGCAGTCACCACACTCGCTCGGTTCCCCGGCTTCGCCGAGATGAAACGGAGCTTGCGTGAGATTCCCCAACTGGAAGTGCTCGGCGTAACCACACAGAGTGATCAGGATGAGGAGCCAGCGCAGGAAGACTGGAAGGGCGGCCACCGTCGGGGCCATCTGCCTGCCGACCAACTCTGACCCAAGTTCGGGTGAGTCACCGGAATCGTGGCCAGATGGTCGGAGTTCATGGGTCGTCCGGATCATCGGGCCGGGCCGTACGACTCTTTCACTCTGAGTAGCCAAACGTATTTGCCGGTTTGTGCCGTTGTATCACCGAGTACCCGCACAAGTCACCGCCCCTTCCGGGGGACGGCCACCCCCAGAAGGAACAATATGAACACCAAGAAGTTGCTCGTGGCCCCAGCCGCTCTGGCCCTGGCCTCCCTCGCCTTCACCGGCGTGGCCTCCGCCCAGACTCCGGCCCCAAGCACCACTGCGCCGGCCACCACCGTCGCCCCCACCCCGGATGCGCTCACCGTGACCGTGCCGGTCTTCGGTACCTCGATGGTCATCACCATCGTCACCGACGCGTCCGGCGGTTATGTGAGCGCCGCAATCGCTCCGGCTCCTGCACCGGCCCCCGCCGCCGATGTTCTCCCCGGCAACCCCGCTCCGGCTTCGGCCACACCCACCACCACCGCACCCGACTTCGGCGCAGCAGTTGTCGACCAGGGTGCCAACGGCAGCTTCGGCATCAGCTTCACGACCGCCGACGGCGGAACCACCGTGGATGTCAAGGTTGAGAACGGCGTGATCGACGAGACCGAAGTCGATTCCGAAGGCCCGGAAGAGGCCGAGAAGGCCGACGAGCCGAAGGCCGACGAGTCGAAGGACTCCGAGAAGGCTGAGCCCGCCGAGAAGGCTGAGCCCGCCGAGCCTGCAGAGAAGGCCGAGCCTGCAGAGAAGGCCGACTCCGAGGATTCCGACAAGAGCGACTCCGAGGATTCCGGCAAGGGCGAGAAGAAGTCAGACGATGAGTCCGACTCCGATGCCCCCGCCGCCCCCGCAACGACTGCACCGGCCGCCGATGTCCTCCCCGCCGCCCCCGCAACGACTGCACCGGCCGCCGATGTCCTCCCCGGCGCCCCGGCTCCCGCCCCGGCCACTTCGGTTCCGACTCTCTGAGCTGACACAACACAATCTGATTGAGCGGCCGCTTCCTCCAGGAGGCGGCCGCTCCCCGTCCCCCTTCCTCATGTTCTTGTGAACGTTTCGAGTCCCATATGGGACTCGAAACGTTCACAAAAACAGGAGGAAGGGGGTCTTGCGTTGGGGGGTTGGTGTGTCTACCGTGGGTTTACAGCGTAAGACAGCTTGTGCTCGGACCTCGAGGAGGTCGCCATGGCAATTCTTGTCGGACTCGACGGATCGGCCCACAGCGCGGCCACGCTCGGCTTTTCGGCCGAATTGGCATCGGCACTCAAGACCGACGTGATCACGCTCCATTGTCGAAGGCAGCTCGACGGAACCAAGCCCAAGGTCGATGAGTTGGATGTAGCCGCGCCCGAGTGGGGCCGCGTCTTCGACGACCGCGGTGTCCACAATCGCATGATCGTCATGGAAGGCGATCCGCGACACGCATTGGCCGACCGCGCCAAGAGCGAGCGTGTCGAGATGGTTGTGGTCGGCAGTCGTGGTGCCGGCGGTTTCAGAAGCCTCAAACTTGGTGGCACTGCCGACTATGTTCTCCATGACGTCGACTGTCCGGTGGCGATCGTGCCCGGGCCGGGCGGGCCCATCAAGGGAGGCACCGCGGTCGTCGGGGTCGACGGCACGAACGCAAATCGGGTGGCAGTCGAGTGGGCGATCACGACCGCCGAGAGTGCCGGCGAGAGAATCGAAGCGGTATTCGTTCATGATCCGATGGCCGACAGCTACCCCCACCCGATGGTCGACAATTGGCACTATCACGGCCAGGAAGCGACCGAGACAATGGTGAAGGAACTCGCCGACGACACCGACATCGTTATCGACCTGCGCGACATCGCCGGCCATGTGGTTACCACTCTTGACGCCGCGGCGAGTGCCAACAACGCCGCCTACATTGTGGTTGGCGCCAAGGGTCGGGGCTCAGCCGGTGGCCGCCTGCTCGGGCGGGCGACTCTGCAGCTCGTGCATCATGCCAACCGCCCGGTAGTGGTCGTGAAACACCTCTGAACCCGGTTTTGTGAACGTTTCGAGTCTCAAATGGGACTCGAAACGTTCACAAAAACAGGGGGTCGAAGGTGGTGATTAGGGACTTCATCCAATTGACGGGGATTTCGTAGTCGGCTTCCAGGGTCTTGCCGAGGCGCACGATGATCAAGTCAGTGGCCGGCACGCACATGACACGCTGCCATTCGTAGCCGCTCGGGTAGAAGGTGCCGCGGTTGTCGCCGGCCAGCCACCAGTGGGCGCCGTAGATACCGCCGTCGTCATCGGTGGCCCGGGTCGTGCGGGCGTAGTCGACCCACGAACTCGGCACCACCTGACTGGACTCATCGCCGTCTCCCCACAGGCCGCCCCTCAGATACAGCAGGCCGAACCGTGCATAGTCACGGGCGGTGGCATGAAAAAACGACGACCCCACGAAATTGCCGGCGGTGTCGAACGACGGTTTGGCCGAGGCCATCCCGATCGGGTCGAACAGGCGCTCCCTCATCCATGCCTCGGCAGCGTCGCCGCGGCCGATCAGGTCGCAGGCGATACGAGCCACGATGTTTGCCGTGCCGCTCGAATAGTTGAACACCGTGCCGGGGGCGTGAGCCAGAGGCAGGGCAGCGGTGTAGCCGGCATGGTCGCCGGCGCCGGCGCCGAACAACATGTCGATGCAATGACTGAACGGCACCTCCGGATCGCCGCCGGCCGCGTTCTTGTCGGCGGCCGGGCTATCGCCGACGGTATCGGGCAACTCGTAGCTCTCGCAGAAGTCGAGACCGTCGACCATCCGCAGCAACTGGTCGAGGGTGATCTCGTGACGAGGGTCGCTCGGGTTGGACCACTCCGGGACCGCCGCCGGCGCGGCAGGGTCGAGCAAGCCGTCGGCCACGAGAACACCGACCAACGCCTGGGTGATCGACTTGGCCATCGACCACGAGAGATGAGGCACGTCAGGGCCGCTCGTGGGGCCGTAACGCTCGGCCACGATCCGCCCACCTTGCACGATCACCGTCGCGAACGACTGACCGAAACGCGGGTCGGCATCAGGCCCGTAGGCCTCATCGAGCAGCTCCTCCAGCCGAGCGGCATCGACCGCGGCCGGAATCGGGCCGGTCGGCCATTCCGCCGAGGGCCACGGCACGCCTTCGGGCTGGGACGGCAGGGGCCGTAGCAAAGCAGAATCGGAAGGCGGGAAGATCTCCATCGCGGCGACAGTAGCCCCGGACGAGGTCGACGGCCGAAACGACCGGCCTGTGGTCAGCCGCGGTGCCAGATCGGCCCGTTGGCGGTGTCTTCCACCACGATGCCCCGCGCCGTGAGCTCATCACGCAGCCGGTCGGCCTCGGCGAAATCCCGGCCGGCCCGGGCCTCGGTGCGAGCCGCCACCAAAGCGTCGATCTCGGCGGCTTCAGGGTCGTCCGCTCCGCCGGAGCTCTCGCCGAAGACCAAGCCCAACGCTCCGGCAAGATCGAAGACCGTGGCCACGAGCACCGTAGCGTCGGGCGAACCGGAGTCGAGCGCGGCATTGGCCCGCCGAACCGTGTCGAACACGGTGGCGGTGGCCTCGGGGGTGCTGAGATCGTTGTCCATTGCGGCGCGGAACGCCTCGACCGCGGACTCGTCGAGTGAAGCCCCCGACTCGGCGGGTACACCTGCGGCCGCCGCTCGGCGGGCCAGCGAATCGAAACGTTCGAGCGCGGTTTCGGCCTGGGTCATCACCTCGGTGTTGATCTCCATGGTCTTGCGATAGTGGGTCTGCAAGATGAGCAGCCGGAACGCCCGCGGGTCGTGGGCCGCGAACAGATCACCGGCCGTGCGGAAATTGCCCAATGACTTCGACATCTTCTCACCGGCCACGTTGACCATGGCGTGGTGCACCCAGTGGCGGGCGAACTTGCGGCCGCTGGCAGTGGCCTCGGCCCGTTCGTTCTCGTGATGGGGAAACGCCAGATCGTCGCCGCCACCATGGATGTCGAAATCCTCGCCGAGAATGCCCATCGACATGGCCACGCACTCGATGTGCCAACCGGGGCGGCCCGGCCCCCAAGGCGAATCCCATGTGGGCTCGCCGGGTTTGGCTGACTTCCACAGCGCGAAATCGAGCGGGTCTTCCTTGTTCTCGTCGACCTCGACCCGGGCGCCGGCACCCTCGCGCAGATCATCGGGGGTGCGGTGAACCAGCGCGCCGTAGTCGGTGAGACGTCCGACCCGAAGGTAGACACCGGCTTCGTTGGCGTAGGCCGCCCCCGAATCGACCAGACCCTCCACGAAGGCGATCATCTCGGCGACGTATTCGGTGGCATGAGGGCGCGAATGGGGATGCAACACCCCGACGGCATCCATCGCGTCGATGTACGACTTCTCGAACTCCGCGGCCACCTCGGCTTCGGAACGGCCCTCTCGGGCCGCCCGGGCAATGATCTTGTCGTCGATGTCGGTGATGTTGGCGGCATGGGTCACCTCAAGCCCCAGCCACTCGAGGTAGCGCCGCAGGATGTCGTAGGTGAGAGCGCTGCGGGCATGACCCACATGGGGATGGTCGTAGACCGTCGGGCCACACGCGTAGAGGCTCACCTTGCCGGGATCGCGCAGTTCGAGCGCACGGACCGTGGCGGTGAGGGTGTCGTAGAGCCTGATCATGGGGCTGTGGCCCCGGGAGCGGAAAGCGGACGGGTGAGATCCAGCCCGCACAACGCCGCGGCCTCGCGCAACGCCTCCGGCGCAGGAAAACCGTCGCCATCGCGCGACACGATCGCCTCGGCCAGGTCAAGCAGCGCGGCCCGGGCCGCGGGTGCGTCGAGGTCGTTGTCGAGGGCATCGTGAACGCGGTGAATGTAGGGGTGAGGGTCGGGACCGGTGGTGCCGCTGGCCGCCCACAGCAACAAGTTGAGCGCCGACGACGCCGTGTCGATGTCGGAATCGAACCACTCCCAGTCGGAGCGGTAATGGTGGGCCATCAATGCCAGCCGAATGGCCCGCGGGTCGGCCCGCTTGCACAGTTCGCTCACGAACACCAGATTGCCTAGCGACTTCGACATCTTGGTGCCCTGGTAGGCAACCATCCCGCAGTGCATCCAGTGACGCACGAATGTCTCACCGGTGGCGGCCTCGCTCTGGGCCCGTTCGGATTCGTGATGTGGGAACACCAGGTCGCTGCCACCGCCATGAATGTCGAGGGTGTCGCCCAACAAACTCATCGACATGGCGCTGCACTCGATGTGCCATCCAGGGCGGCCCGGACCCCAAGGAGAATCCCACGATGGCTCATCGGGAAGCGACGGCTGCCAGAGAACGAAATCGAGGGGGTTGCGCTGACGCGGATCATCAGGGTTGCCGCCCCGCTCACGCGACAATTCGATCATCGTGTCTTCGTCGTAACCCGACATCTCGCCGAACGAATCGAAAGTGGATACATCGAAGAACACCGTGCCGTCGACCACATACACATGACCACCGGCATCGAGGCGTGAGATCAGATCAACCATCTGTGAGACCCACTCGGTGGCCTTGGGCTGGGCCTCGGCGGGACGGGCACCCAAGGCCTCCATGTCGCCCTCGAACCGGGCGGTCTCGGCCGCGGCCAACTCCAGGAAATCGACACCGAGCTCCCGGGCCTTGGGCAGGATCGAATCGTCGACATCGGTGATGTTGCGCACCAGTCTCACGTGGTGGCCGAGGCTCTCGAGCCTGCGGATCAAAAGATCGTAGGTGAGGTAGGTGTTGGCATGCCCGAGATGGGTGGAGTCGTAGGGCGTGATGCCACACACGTAGATCCGCACCTCGGGGCCGACCTCGAGCGGCACGATGGCTCGGCGTGCGGTGTCGTAAATGCGCATCCACGCACGCTACCGCCCGGCCGGGAGGAGACCCAGCCGACACCCGCACCCTGCTGGCCCACCGGTGCCACGGAACCGCCACCACCGGGTCATTTGACCCGACGACACCGATGCCACGGTCATCTGGTTCTGGTCGTCGGCCCCAAATCGCTTCCGCGACCGCCAGACACGTCCGAAGTCAAACGGGACCGTGGGACTTCGCCACACGAATCCCTGACAGGCGGTCGTCGAAAGGACGGGACTGAATGTCTACACCCACGCACGACTGGGGAGGCACGCGCCTTCGCACAGTCGCCATGATCATGCTCACCTCACTGATAGCCAGCCTCTTCTACGCGTCTGTGGCTCCACCGAGCGGCGCCGCCACAGCAGTAGCCGGGGGACCGGTGATTCTCGATGGCAACGACCCGGCCGATCACGTGTTCAACGTGACGGCCTATGTGAAGGACGTCTACACCAATCTTGACGCCAACCTCGCTGCCGGATACTCCCACAACGGGCAGGTAGCCGTGGTGGGTTCATGCAAGTCCGTGCTCGACGGCATGGGTACCGGTGAGACGTTCGTGCAGTTCAACTCGGTCCTCGCGGTGGAAGGCCTCTTCTCGAACATCGGCACCAACAACTACAAGATCATTCATGTCTGCTCCAACGACGACAGCACTCTCGCCAGCACGGTCGAAGCCGAACTCGACAAGTGGGGGTCGGCCATCGCCGCCCACGTGAACCGTGGCGGCGGCCTCTTCGCCACCGGCCACTACTTCCGTTGGCTCAGCGATCTCTTCCCGACGTTGACCGTCACCTATGGCGGCACCAGCAGCTCCTATGTGACCTCGGATGGCGCGACATTCTTCCCGAACCTGCCGGTCGACACTCAGGTCAACGCCATCAACCACTTCACGTTCTCGAACGTGTCGTCGACACCGCTGCTCCCGTTGCTCACCGAATCGACCGGTGGAGCGGGCCGGCTTGTGGCCATCGGCGGCACCACGGTGCGCTTCCCGCAGATCTCGTTCACCGGCGCCACCACCGGGCAGGTCGGCACCTCGGAGGCATTCACTCTCCAAGCCGCCGACGCCAACGGCACGCCGCTGTCGAGCAACACGTTCACCTGGACCATTACCGGCCCGACCGCTGCTGCAGGAACCGGCACCGCCACAACCGACGCCAACGGCAACTACACGTTCAACTTTGCCGGCACCGCCAAGGGCCAGACCCGAATATCCATCCAGATGTCGCTGTCAACCGGCGCCTCGGCCGGATCAGCCATAACAACCACATGGGCCACTGTTCCCGGAGCCCCGACGATCACGTCGGCAGTCGACGTCGCCGGCAGTGACGGGTCCGTTCTCGTCTCATGGAATGCCCCGGCCGACGACGGAGGCAAGGCTCTAACCGACTACGAAATCGACTGGTCCATCGATGGTGTGGCCTGGACCAGGTTCGCCGACGGCGTCGGCACCACCACCAACGCCCAGGTGACCGGACTGACCAACGCCCAGAACTACCTATTCAGGGTGGCCGCGTTCAACCCGGTCGGAGAGGGCGCCTTCTCGGCGACCGCGGCCGGCACCCCGATCGGGTCCCCGGGTGCCCCCGTGCTGCAAACCGCATCCGGCTCCAACGCTCAGGTGGACCTCACCTGGGCCGCGCCCGTCAACCTCAACGGTGGGGCGGTTACCTCCTACGCCATCCAGTACGGAATCCAGGCATCCGGCACCTGGTCGACACTGAGCCCCAACCCGACCACGACCAGCGGTGCCGTGAC
>CAZDYO010000030.1:0-12316 GCA_964509555.1 uncultured Acidimicrobiales bacterium | reverse complement strand
TACTCGCACCACGGGCCGTCGCTGATCTCGGGGGGGCTGCCGCCGCACTCGGGGGCCCCAGCCCGGCTGACATCTTGGCGGTTGGCGGCTACTCGCTGATCGTCTGGGCGTTGGTGTCGATCGCAAAGTCTCGAAGGGCATTCAGCGGTCAGGGCGATGCCCTTGAAGTGCTCATGGTCTCCACCGCGATGCTCGGCCCGTTCTGGGTGGGGGCGCTCGAAAGCTACCTTCAGGATCCGTCCTACAGCCTGAGCCATCGCGGGCTCACCCTCATCTATGCGGTCACCGAGGTGGTCTTTGCCGCAACCACCCTGAGACTGGCCACCGGACGCGCTCGAAGAACGAAAACATATTGGCTCCTGGCGGCGAGCGCCGTGTCCATGCTTCTGGCCGACATGTTCGCGATTCTGGACACCATCGGAAAGCCGGGCGGAGGGCTCATCGCCCCGATCGCTGCCTTTGGATTCGGAATGTTCGCGCTGCTGATGCGAGAACCGGATCATGCGGTCCTGTTCGAGCGCCCGCCAGCCAGTAGTCCCGACCTGACCATGATCCGGATGGTGAGCCTTTCACTCAGTGTCCTGATGCTCCCGGTCCTCGCTCTACTGCAGATCGTGGTCGGCGGAGATTTCATCATCACGGCGGTGTTCACGCTCCTGCTGTCGATCCTTGTTCTCCTACGAGTCATCGGCCTTCTCCGATCCAGGGACAAGCTCGCCCATCTCGAAAGCGAACTGAACAGGGCCACTCAGGATCTGGCCACCGCCGAAGATGCCATCTCGATCGCTCACGTGGTCAACCGGGCCGTTGGCCTCATATTCGGCCCCGATGCCTCCTTCGCGGCAGCGATCAGATCCCGGGGTGATGGAGTTCTCATCAGCCGCCTGGGCAACGAACCGGCTGAACTCGACAATCTGCAATGGTCGTATCGCCACGACCTGTCCAACTTGGGCAAGAAGCTCGGCAGCCACAGAAACAGCGACGCCATCGAAGCCCGGCTCGGCGAGTCCGAAGGTGCGTTGGTGGTCGCCCCCCGTGGCCAAGTGGAGCACAGCCAGCAACTGGCCCTTCAGTCGACCACCGCCCACGCAACACTCGCGCTTCGTAACATCGCCATCCGCGAAGATGCCTTCCGGCGCCGGGCCGACCGGCGGCTTCACGCGCTCGTCGAGCAGTCAATGGACCTGGTGATCGTCGTCGACAAGCTTGACTGTGTCCACTTCGTTTCTCCGAACGCACAGTCGATCCTGGGACTCAGCACCAGCGAGGTGACCGACCTCGGTCTCGTCGGTCTCATACATGAGGACGACGCCACCACCCTCACGGCGACCATCAAGAACCCGACCAAGCCATCCGATTCCCCGAACTCCATGGAAGCCCGGCTCAGGGCCGCCGGCGGCGACTACCGATGGTTCGAGATCTCCACCCGCGACTTCTCCGACGACGAAGAGGTCGGCGGGATCGTTGTCACTGCCCGCGACATAGCCGAGGAGCGAGCCGCGAAGATCGGTCTGCAACGGAGCGAGGAATGGTTCCGCGGACTCGTCCAGAACAGCTCCGACGTGATCGGCGTGGTCGACGAGAACGGCTCGTTCACTTATGCCAGCCCGGCCGTGTACCAGCTCCTGGGTCTCAGGCCCGACGAGATCCAGGGGCGCAACGTTCTCGAGCTGCTTCCATCCGATCAGGTGAGGCGGATCCAGAAACTTCGGCAGGACCTCGCCCACGGTGATGTCGGAAGCCGGACGGTCGAGGTGTCCCTCGCTCACACGTCCGGGCAATGGAGAACGGTTGAGGTGACACTCACCGACCGACGATTCGACGAGTCCGTTCGAGGTCTGGTTCTCAACATCCGAGACATCAGCGACCGCAAGCAACTCGAAGAGGACCTGCGCCACCAGATTCTCCACGACGACCTCACCGGGCTGGGCAGCCGGGTGCAGTTCACCGACAACCTCACCGAGGCCCTCCGCAAACAGGGCAAGGGGCCGGGCAAGGTGGCCGTGCTGTTCATCGACATCGATGACTTCAAGAACGTGAACGACTCCCTGGGACACGCCGCCGGCGACCAGGTCCTCGTGGAGATCTCAAGCAGGCTCCTCGGCCGTCTCCGACTCCAGGACAAGGCGGCACGGTTCGGAGGCGACGAGTTCGCGGTCCTCCTCACCGACGTCTACACGGAATCCGACATAACCACCATCGCCGACCGTGTGGTCGAGGAACTGTCACGTCCGGTTCGGCTCATGGGCAGCGAGATCAGAATCGGCGTGAGCGTCGGCATTGCGGTCGACGACGACGGCAGCCAAACCCATGAGGACATTCTCCGGGCTGCGGATGTAGCCATGTACGAGGCCAAGGGACTCGGCAAGGGCCGGTGGGCAATGTACGAATCCGGCATGGCCGATCAGACCGTCGAGAGATTCGAGATATCCAACGCTCTCGGCTCGGCCATCGAGAACGATGAACTCATGCTGTACTACCAGCCCATCGTCGACCTGGCCACCGGCCGAACCGTCGGTGTGGAAGCGCTCGTGAGATGGTTCCATCCCCAACGCGGCATGGTCAGCCCCGAATCATTCATTCCTCTCGCCGAGAAGAACGGGCTGATCATCCCGCTCGGCCGATCCGTCCTCGAGACCGCCGTCAATCAGGCGGCCCGCTGGCGGGACGAGGGTCACGACATCTACGTGAGCGTCAACATCTCCCCCGTGCAGTTGCGCGCCGATGGGATCGTCGAGGAGATCCTGGGAATCGTGGATGCCTCCGGGATCGCACACTCGGCTGTTGTTCTCGAACTCACCGAGATGGCGCTGATCGACGATTTCGAGGTGATCGTCAACGGGATCGACCAGCTTCGTTCGGCCGGCCTGAAGGTGGCGATAGACGACTTCGGAACCGGCAATGCCACATTCCAGTACGCCGAGGTCTTCGCCGCCGACATCTTGAAGATCGATCGATCTTTCGTCATGAAACTGGAGCACAGCTCCAAGTCCTCCGTGGTGAGCACGGTTCTCTCCCTCGCCGAGAACATGGGTGCCACCACCATCGCCGAGGGAATCGAGCTTCCGGTGCAGCACTCGCGCCTGCGCGACCTCGGCTGCCGATACGGGCAGGGCTACTACTTCACTCGGCCGGCCCCCGCCGAGCAGATAGACGCCACTCTCAAGGGCGAACTTCAGGGCGAACGGATGGTCGGCCACACCCACTGAGAACGGATCTGCCACCCGGCGCGCTCCGGGATCTGCAATCCTGACCGCGTGCCCCAGATCAGAACCGAACAACACGGCCGCGTCGCGACGCTCATCATCGACAACCCCGAGCGCCGCAACGCTATGAACAGCGAGATGTATCAGCAAGTGCCGACGGCCGTCGATGCCGTGCTTGCCAACCCCGGGACAAGATGCGTGGTGCTTCGCGGGGCCGGCACGCGGGCATTCGGAGCCGGGTCCGACATAAGCGAATTCCCGAAACGACGGACCGGCGAAGAGGCCGGACGATTCGATTCATCCGAACACCGAGCCTGGCGGGCGCTCGAGTCGATACCGATTCCGGTCATAGCGTCGATACACGGACCATGCATGGGCGGAGGACTCGCGATGGCGCTTCACACCGACATCCGGCTGGCCGCCGACGACGCCAAGTTCTCCCTGCCGCCCGCAAAGCTCGGGCTGGCGTACCCTCCCCCGGCTGTCGACCGCGTCGTTGCGCTCGTCGGGCCGAGCATGGCGAAGCTTCTATTGTTTTCGGCCCGTACCATCGACGCTGGTGAGGCTCTCAGAATCGGCCTGGTCGACGAGGTGGTTGCAAAAGCGGATCTCGACACTCACACGATGTCGATGGCAGAACGGATTTGCGATCTCTCGCCCCTGTCGATTCGAGCCGCCAAGCTCGCTGTCGACTCGACCGCCGACCCGTCCCTGATTCCGAAAACGAAGGAGTCCGTGGCACAGTGCTATGCCAGCGCCGACTTCCGCGAGGGAGTCAGTGCCTTCATGCAGAAGCGCCAGCCAGAATTCAAGGGCGCCTGACAACACCGAGGGATCCCCCCACGTGACCCGCCAATCAACGGAACTTCACACCATCAGGACCGGCTCCGGCCCCACTGTCGTGTTTCTCCACGGCCTCGACTCGGATTCGTCGGTGTGGGCTCCGTCGGTGGACCTTCTGGTTGAGGACCACCACTGTGTGCTCGTCGATTTGCCGGGGCACGGCTCCTCACCCGCGCCCGATGATCCCGCCGCATACACCCGAGACGCGGTGCTCGAACAACTGGATCGTGTGCTCATCGATGTGCCCAAGCCGGCGTTTCTCGTCGGCCATTCGCTGGGGGGTTACCTGGGGATGGCCCATGTTCTCACCCGCCCGGACGGCCTTGCCGGGCTCGTGCTGGTGTCAACCGGACCCGGATTCCGAGACGATCAGGCAAGAGAGAATTGGAACGACAGGGTCAGGGCCAACGCTGCCAAATACGGGGTGAGCGCCGTGGCGTCGGGCATTGCCCACCACGTCGACTCGATGGTCATCGACCGGATCGCTGAGATCGGCGTGCCCGTGGAGCTGGTGATCGGAAGTGACGATCGAGCCTTTCTCGGGGCCAACGACTACCTCGAAAGGAAACTCCCGAATGTTCACCGCACCACCGTGGACGGCGCCCGGCACTACGTCATGAAGTCAGATCCGCAAGCCATCGCTGCTGCTGTTCGGCGTCTCGTCTCGCGCGTCACATGATCCGCGGAACGTGACCCGATGACCGAGCGCCTACCCGTCGATGAAGTCCTCGACGAACTGCACGACGCGCTTCTCGACCACCAGATCGTCATTCTCGAGGCGCCCCCCGGGGCCGGCAAGACCACGAGGGTGCCCCCGTCGTTGATCAACCTCGACATCATCGCCGGCAAGAAGGTGATCGTGTTGGAGCCCCGCCGGGTGGCGGCCCGAGCCGCCGCCAGGCGCATGGCCGACGAACTGGGTGAGGACATCGGCGACACGATCGGCCTGCGCACCAAGTTCGACACCCGTACCGGTCGCAAGACCCGGGTGGAGGTGATCACCGAAGGAATCCTCACCAGGATGCTCATGGATGATCCCTCACTCGACGGGGTCGGGGTGGTCGTTTTCGACGAGTTCCACGAACGGAGCATTCACGCCGACACCGCCCTCGTGTTCGCACTCGAGTCGATCGATGCCCTCCGACCCGACCTGCGTCTCATCATCATGTCCGCCACCCTCGAGACCACTGCCCTGGCGGATCACCTCCGGACCGACGCGGTGATCCGTGCCCAAGGCCGGAGCTACCCGGTCACCACGATCTATCGCCCACCGCGACCCCAACGAAGCGCCGATGACGAAGTTCCCGATGCGGTGATCGACGCGCTGGCTGCCCACACCGGCGATGTTCTCGTGTTCCTCGCCGGCACCCGTGACATAGCCAATGCCCAGAGGAACCTCGCCAAGCGCGTCGGCCCCGAAATCAGAGTGCTGCCCCTGCACGGGATGCTCACACCCGACCAACAGGACGCTGCTCTTCGGCCCGACCGGGATGGTCGCCGAAAGGTGATCCTCTCAACCCCGATCGCCGAGACCAGCGTGACCATCGACGGTGTCGGTGTCGTCATCGACACCGGTCGCCGACGACGCCCCGAGATGGACCACGGCCGTGGCATGAGCCGACTGCGAACGGTCAACGCCGGCAGAGCCGCCACCGACCAGCGCCGCGGGCGGGCCGGAAGACAGGGTCCGGGGGTCTGCGTCAGGTTGTGGTCGGAGGCCGATCAGCAGCGTCGCCGACCCCACGACCCACCGGAGATGGCCACTGCCGACCTCACATCTCTCGCCCTCCAGCTGGCCGCTTGGGGGGTCTCGGACCATTTGGAACTCCGGTGGATCGACCCACCTCCCGAAGCCGCCATGGCCGCGGCCCGCGGAACTCTGGCCACGCTCGGAGCGATCGACGATGCTCGACGCATCACAGCTCACGGCACGAAGATGCTCCGGCTCGGTGCCGAGCCCAGGCTCGCCCACCTGATGATCGTCGGGTCCGAAGCCGGCTTGGGAGCCACCGCATGCGACCTGGCTGCTGTTCTGTCGGATCGCGACATATTGCGCGGCCGTGACCGCCCTGCCGATCTGAGAATCCGAATCGAGGCGCTTCACGGCGACGGACCCAACGTCGATCGGGCAGCGCGGGCACGAGCCCGCGAGACGGCCCGCAGATGGCGTCGATCACTCGGGGTCAGCGACGATCCGATCGACATCGATGCCGTTGGTGCTCTCGTGTCGCAGGCGTTCCCGAATCGTATGGCGAAACGGCGACAGGAGCCCGGGGTCTTTCTGCTGGCGTCCGGTGCCGGAGCCAGGCTTCCAGACGGCGACGGGCTTGCCCGCGAGTCGCTGCTTGCGGTTGCCGAACTCCAGGGCTCCGATCGCGACGCCCGGATCCGTACGGCCGCGCCGATCGATCTCGACGACATCGAGGCGTTCCATCGAGATCGATTGGAACACACCGTCGTCGGAGGGTGGGACCGCCGTCGCCGCGATGTCGTGTTCGAAGACCAGCGAAAGCTCGGGGCGCTGGTTCTCAGTCGGTCTCCCACAACCAATCCCCCGGCCGACGCGGTCCTCGATGCCCTTCTCACCGGAGTCCGCCGGGAGGGCCTCGGAATTCTCTCCTGGACCAAGACCGACGATCGCTTCCGTTCCCGGCTCGCGTTCATGAATCATCTCGATCCGGAGAACTGGCCGGATGTCACCGACGAGGCTCTCCTCGGTGATCTCGACAGCTGGCTCGTGCCCTCGCTGAAGCGAACGACCCGACGATCCGATCTGACGAACATCGATGTGAAGGAAGCCCTGGGATCGCTCATCGACTGGAGACAAAGACGGGATCTCGACAAGCTCGCACCGACCCACCTGACGGTGCCATCGGGTTCGATAATCCCCATCGACTACTCCGACCCCGAGGCCCCCACGCTGGCGGTGAGACTGCAGGAGGTGTTCGGACTGACCGAATCGCCGAGGATCGGTGACGGCAAGGTCACCGTGGTCCTGCATTTGCTGTCGCCGGCCCACCGACTGGTTCAGGCAACAACCGACCTCGAGTCGTTCTGGTCGACCGGATACGGCGAGGTTCGCAAGGAACTCCGTGGGCGGTATCCGAAACATCATTGGCCCGAGGATCCCACCACGGCCACCGCCACCGCCAAGGCCAAACGCCGAGGTTGACCGGCGGCAGGTGTCGCTCAGACCAGACGCCGACTTCCGACCACCACGATCACCTTTCCGCCACGAATGGATGGCGCCACCCCCTGCGCGGCTGCGAGCGGTGCGGCGCCGGCCGCTGACACTTGCAGCCCTTCGTGGCGTGACAACGCCCGCTGCGCATTGTGGATGGCCTCGGTGTCCATGTGGACCATTTGATCAACGGCAGTGTTGGCCGCGCCGACCGCTCTGGAACTGCCCCCCACCTCGACCGCCACGACCCGAACGCGGGGGACATTGTGGTGGAGCCACTGTCCCACCCCTATGGGTACGAACGCAGTGTCGGTCGACAGGAAAACAGCCGTGGTATCGGCCAGCTCGTCGGCAAGTTCAACGGCCATTGTGGCCGATCCCACCACGAACTCGAGCTGACCGGCATCGTCGACGTATTGTGCATCGACGACGCTGGCGAAACGCCGGGCCTCCATGGCTGCCTCGATGTTGTCGTGGCCATCGAGTTGCACTGTGGTGCCTGAGCGTCTGAGATCATCCACCGTGATACGGCTCGCGGTTTCCGGGCCGAACAGGTCGACCTCTATACCCCGGCGTCGCCCGGCACCAGCCATGGCAACGCCGAAGTCACCCGCCGAGGGGCACACGATTCGGTGAGCATCGGGGTGGGACTCGAACCACCACTCGGCGCCACGACCCGCAGTGGAGCCAGCCGGGTTGACGGTCTCGATCTTGAGGATCACCTCAAGGCCCAGATGTCGACTCAACCCCTCACTTCGATACTGGGGAGTATCACGAAACACGGGCGGAATCCCATTGGATGCGGTGGCCAGACGTTCGGGGTCGAGCGCGTGTTCATCTATTGATGAGTCCCATGCGAGCACGCCAGTGCCGGGTTGGTGAAGGCCGCCAGCGATCATTTGCAAGTCCTCGCGTCGTGCATCTCCGAAATCAGCCATGACGGTAGCGCCGATCCCACGTCGGCCGGGTGATGTCTCACACCGGGCTCCCGGCCAGTCGCCACAGGAAAGTGGCCATCTGGGCGCGGGTGACCACCTGATCGGGGGCGAAGCGGTTGTTGCCGATACCGGTGGTGATGCCGCGGTGGAGCAACCAATCGACGGCTGTCGAGTAGTACTTACCGGATGGCACGTCGGTGAACCCGGACCTGGGTGCACCCCGTGGTGAACCCTCGAGTCTCCACAGGAACGTCGCCATTTGGGCACGATTGACCGGGTCGTCCGGTGAGAACCGCCCGAATCCGGTGCCGGTGGTGATCCCCTGCTGAGCGAGCCAGTCAACGGGCTGCGCGTAGTAGGAGGCGCGGGGCACGTCGACAAATGCCGACTGCGGGGCCCCCGTCGGGCTTCCCCGGTAACGCCACAGGAAGGTGGCCATCTGGGCACGACTGACCGGTGCGTCCGGGGAGAACTCGCCGACCCCGGTGCCGGTGGTGATCCCGGTGGAACTCAACCATCCCACCGCCGGACCGTAGTAGGTGTCGGCCCTGACATCGAAGAACCCACCCGGCCCCGGCGCGGCGAACAGTTTCAGTCGAGGAAAGGTCGACCCCAGGATGGCGTTGGAGTCGGCACCCAGCCAGTCCTCGATGATCGTTGCGTGCATCTCACGAAAGTCGACGTTGAACTTCAGGTCTCCGCGCCGATCAAGATCACCGAGCGAGGGCTGCGCCCCGAACAGCCCGCCGTTGACCCGTGGCCCCAGCACCATCGCCAGACCCGCTGCCCCGTGATCCGTGCCACCCGAGTTGTTGGGCTTCACCCGGCGGCCGAACTCGGAGTAGACCATGACCGTCGTGCGCCCCGCGAACTCGGGGGCCAGATTGGAAAAGAAGGAGTCGATGCCGGCATCGAGTTCCGCCATTCGGTCGTCGTGATCGGGGCGCATCGAATTGTGGTTGTCGAAGCCGTCGAGCGACACGCTGATGGCTCTCGCGCCGACATCGAGATTGATCACACGAGCGGCGATGGCCATGTCGAGGGCCAGCCCGTCGGGCGGGAGCGTGCCCCCGTAGACCGGACTGATGCGCTCAGCCGTGTCGACCGCCGATCCGACTGTGGAGGAGACGAATGATCCATGGGGACCGATCCCGGCACCGGAGGCACCCAGGCGGCTGAAGGACTCGAAGACAACCCTTTCATAGTCCTCAACGCGATCCGCCCCGAACAGCCCACCGCCGGGCGGGAGAGACACGGCCGACGAGTTGTTGCCCTTCAGGAGCAGTGGCACCTCCCCCCAGCCGATGGATACCGAGGCCAGCTCACCCATCCCGGTTGAGTCGATCCAGCGGCCGAGCCAACCGGTTGGGTTGGCCATGCCGGGACGACCGCTCATCCAACTGGCTGCCGAACTGAAATGGCTGTGGTCCTTGGAGGGTTCACCCACGCCGCGAATGAGGGCCACCTGACCGGCGTCGTATCGCGACTTCAGCCGTGACAGCGCGGGATGAAGGTAGAGGCCATCGCCCACCGCGTTGGCCGGCCCCACGCCCACCGCCAGCGACCCACGAATGCTCTGGTAGCGGCTGTCCTCGGCTGGGACGAGCGTGTTCAGGCCGTCGTTGCCACCGAACAGGAACAGCGACACGATGATGCGATCGGTGGGCCCGAGCGGTGGGCCGGCAAAGGCCACACCGTCGAGCCAACCAGGAACCAGTCCGGCGGTGCCTCCCATGGCCAGCGCTCCCTGCAGGAACCGCCGACGGGCAATGCCTCTCTCCGGGTCGTTGGTGATCGTGGTGGGGGATGTCATTGGACCTGGAACTCCGGGATCATGGCTCCGAGCATGAAGCCTTGTGTCGGGATCGACCATCGGGCCACGCCCTGCGCGTTGGCATGCCATCGCTCGAGTTCGGTTCTGGTGGCCGTCGACACTTCCTCGATTCCGAAGAAGTCGAGAATCGTCTGCACCGCGGCAGCCGACGGGGCCGTGTCGGTTCCGGCCAACAGCCCAGCGTCGGCCGCCCGCCAGCGAAGACTCCTCATCATCCGGCCCCGGCCCCAAACGGAGGCCGTCGACAACCAATCGGTTCCGCTCCCCCATCCCGCCACATTCGGT
The DNA here is from genome assembly GCA_964509555.1 of uncultured Acidimicrobiales bacterium. Taxonomy (GTDB): domain Bacteria; phylum Actinomycetota; class Acidimicrobiia; order Acidimicrobiales; family Aldehydirespiratoraceae; genus SZUA-87. The sequence goes on along the minus strand of CAZDYO010000030.1, from coordinate 2,029 downwards.
GGCGAAAGGAGGACCTGACCCATGCTCTCCATGTTCCAGTGGAGGCCCATGTCGGCGACCGGCAGACCCGACCTCCGCGCCACCGAGACCATCAACTCGGTCGGGCTCTTGATCTGGGCCCATCTGCTCCGAGGGCCCCAGAATTCGTCGTGTTCGAGAACGGCCCGCACGAGCGCCGAGACGTTCATGCCCGACGCCGCGAACACGTCGGCCAGCGTCTGAACGACAACCGCCGACGGATCGGGGTGGGCGAACCAGCGGAAGATCTTTCGGGCGATGAAGCGAGCCGTGGCGGCCTGCCTGACCCCGGATACGAACTCGGCCATCACCTCTCGCTCGCCGGCAGCGCGTACGAGGCCATTCCAGTTGGCGGAGATGCCGAAGAGCGTCTTGGCGCCGTGATCGTGATCCTCCGACCGGTAGACGTAGGTCGAGTCGATCTCAGATCCGTTCCAGCCGACGATGTTGTGTCCCGTCCAGGCCCTGGCCATGGCTATGACGTCGTCCTCGACGAACTCACCGACCCCGATCGTGTGCAGTTCCATCAACTCGCGGGCGTAGTTCTCCTGCTCCGACCCCACCACGTTCGACTGGTTGTCGAGGTAGACGAGCATGGCCGGGTGAACCGATACCGTCCGTAGAAGCGTGCCGAAATCTCCCAGGCCAAGACGCCGGAACATCGACAGCTGGTCCCACATCGCGGGGATGTCGCGAACCTTGTCCTGTCCGCAAGCGAAGTGGTCGTGCCAGAACAGGGTCATCTTCTCCTGCAAGGGCGTCGGGGACGCGACCGCGGGCACGGATGCCGGCACCGAGGTGGGATTGCTCATGGCAACCATTCGTTCCACCCACCAGTTGATCACCGACGAATGGGCGTCCCATTGGTGGACCTTGGTCACGAACGGGGGTACCCCCACGTCGGGGCCCGTCGGTGGCGGATCGGATGCACGAAATCCCATCACCGCGTTCACACAGTCGCGGCGGGTGCGGCCGACGAGAGCCGCTATCTCTGCGGACGAACCGCCGAACCCTGCTCGACGCAACAGATGGGCGGCATCGGCACGGCTGGTGATGTCTGTGAACGCCACTTAACCCCTCGTTGGTAGGTCGGACAAGACCTGCGGATGGTCACACCGCTACATGGTTCCATCGGCCCAGATGAGGATGGGCTTTACGGGTAATACGACCCGGTCAACCGCCCGAGACTCCAAGCGCCGAGCCGATCAGGTATGTGGCCGTGGCCGCCCCGGCCGCCACCAACACCTGACGCATGGCCGTGCGAACCGGGGACCTCTCGGTGAACTTGGCCAGCAACATCCCCACAATCGCGGCACCGATCACACCCAGGATGACCGACATGATCGCGGCGGTGCTTCCATCGGTGAAAAACCATGGAGCGAGGGGCACGATGGCACCGATGGTGAAGGCCCAGAATGAGGAAAGCGCAACAATGACCGGATTGCCGATACCGGATGGATCGACCCCCAACTCCTCGCGGGCGTGGACCTCGAGAGCCACCTCGGGGTTGGACATGATCGCCTCGGCCACTTGTCGGGCGTGCTCCTCGTCGATGCCGCGCGCTTCGTAGATCGCGGCCAGTTCGCGCTGTTCGGCCTCGGGGTCGTCGGCCAGGGAGCGCCGCTCCACCTCGAGTTCGCGTTCGATCAGCTCGTTTTGGGCCCTCACCGACACCCACTCGCCCGCGGCCATCGAGATGGCTCCGGCCAATAGTCCGCTGACACCAGCGAGCCTCACCAGGGAGCCGTCGGTGGACGCTCCGGCAATCCCGAGGATCAACGCGACGTTTGAGACAAGGCCGTCGCTGACGCCGAACACCGTGGCCCGGGCCAACCCGCCCTGCACGTCGCGGTGGCTGTGAACAAGTGGTATGCGCTGGCTGCCCTCGGCTGAACGGTCTGACATGGGACCAGTGTTCCAGACCAGCCGTCCAATCCACCCTTGGGCAAGAAATTCAGGAGGGTTCGAGGGTGCCTCGGATTGACGGTGGCCGCGCGGTACGACGCACTCG
>CAZDYO010000029.1:0-12358 GCA_964509555.1 uncultured Acidimicrobiales bacterium | reverse complement strand
CGCGCGGCGTCCACCGCATGAAGAGCGGCCAGCTCGGCGTGCTCGACACCTGGGCGCTGATCCACGCCGAGTACGGGGAGGGGGAGCACAGCGACCTCCACCCGCTCTACCGCTCCTCCCTGGAACTCCGCTTCCCGGGCATCTCCGAGAACCCCGACCGCATCGTGGCCGCCGCCGTGCGCGCCGAGCTGGCGGAACTGGCGGCCCCGCCCGGCTCGCCTTCGGAACCCGCCTTCCTCTACCTCCTGGAAGGCCTCCAGGAACTGGAACGCCCCCTGGCCCTGCTGCCCTTCCTCTGCCGCACCCTGATGGAGGCTCTCGGGCTTCTCGGACTCACCCCGCGCCTCGAGATGGAGGAGGTCCTGGCCTCCGCATCCACACCCCCCTCCCGCTCCGGCCTGGGGTTCTCGCCTGCGGCCGGAGGGATCGGCCCTCGGGACTCCCTGCCGCACGATCGGCCCGCCCGGCCCCTCGCGCCCGCCACCCTGGATCTCCTGCGGGATCTCCGCGACCACCCGGCCCTGTGCGGGATCCACGACCGCGAGGCGGTCGCCCCGCTCGCAGGCGACGTACAGGGTGTGTCCGGCGGGGGAGAGGGCGAGATGCACGGGGTTTCGGTACTGGAGGGCGGCTTGCGGGCGGCGGGAGCCCCGGACGAGGACCCCCCTGGGGGAGGGGAGGGGGGCGTGGCTGGTTTGTGAGATGATCAACTCGCCGCGACGGCGGAGGATGCGCACCGACTCCTGTTCGACCAGGGGCTTGTGGCTCAACGGGTCGTCGGGGTCGATCTCGACCAGTCGGCCTTCGGCCTTGGACACCACTTTCTGGGTGACCACGAGGCAGTCGTGGTCACGCAGATCCGGGGCGGCGTCGCTGATCAGATCGGCGAGATCGGCGCCGGGCACCACCTCGGGTATGCCATCCACTGCGATAACGGCCAACGATCCCATCGTGAGAGTGTGATGCCTAGCGTGTGCCGGTGGCAACCGCCACCGCCAAGCGGGCGAGCGAGGCGGCCACCCCGGGCTCGGACATTATCGTGGGGGCCACGACCGCCCGCATGCCGGCGCTCTCAACAGCCGGCGACAGGTCGCGGTCGGCTTCGTCGATTATCAGCGCCGAAGCCAAGTCGCGGTAGATCCGGGCAACGCCGACCACACTCGACTCCTGCCCCAACTCGGCCAGCATCCGGTCGGCAGGGCCCTTCAGAGCTCTGCCGCCGATGATCGGCGATATGGCAACGTTTCGATTCCTTCGCGCCGCGACGGCATCGCGGACCCCGGGAACCGCCAGTACGGGCCCGATGGAGACGATCGGATTGGAGGGCGCCACCACCAGCGAGTCGGCGGATGTGATCGCGTGCATCACCTCGGAGGTGGGCCTGGCCGAGTCGACCCCGTCGAAACGGACGGTGCTGATCTCCACATCGTGGCCCAACCTGACGAAGTACTCCTGGAAGCTGATCTCGCTCCCGTCGACCATGGTGACCATGGTGCTGACCCGGTCGTCGGTGACCGGCAGCAGACGGCACCCGACAGCCCAACGAGCGGCTATCTCGGCGGTGACGGTAGTGAGGCTGGCCCCCGACGCGAGGCGGTCTGTGCGGTGGAGATGAGTGCCCAGGTCGCGGTCACCCAGGGCGAACCATGATTCTCCGCCGTAGCCGGCGAGGGTCTCCATGGCCTGCCAGGTCTCGTCGACGAGGCCCCACCCCCGGGTCGGGTCGATTGCTCCGGCCAGTGTGTAGGTGCAGGTGTCGAGATCGGGGCTGATGTTGAGCCCGTGCATGACGATGTCGTCGCCGACGTTGACGATCGCCGTGGTGTCGGCCGGAGGGAAGGCCTCGGTGGCGCCGATCAGGTAGCGGGCCGCCCCGACTCCTCCGGCGAGAACAACATGCACGTCAGGCCAAGCCGGCCAGGCGCCCCTCGAGCAGATCGAGATCGGCATCCACCATCATGGTGACAAGATCCTCGAAGCTTGTCTTGGGTTCCCAACCGAGCTGGTCTCGGGCCTTTGCTCCGTCACCCACCAGAAGGTCGACCTCGGCCGGACGCATGAACGCCTCGTCGATGACCACGTGGTCCTCCCAGTTGAGACCCAGATGACCGAATGCAACCTCGCAGAACTCGCGAACGGAATGGGTCTCCCCGGTGCACACCACGAAGTCATCTGGAGAGTCCTGCTGGAGCATTCTCCACATTGCGTCCACATAGTCGCCCGCGAAACCCCAGTCCCGCTTGGCGTCGAGATTCCCGAGTCTCAGCTCGTTGACCCGGCCGAGCTTGATCTTGGCAACGGTGTGGGTGATCTTCCGGGTGACGAACTCGAGACCGCGACGTGGGCTCTCGTGGTTGAAGAGAATTCCGGATGTGCCGTGAAGTCCGTAGGACTCCCGGTAGTTGACCAGGATCCAGTGTCCGTAGACCTTGGCGACGCCGTACGGGCTACGGGGATGAAACGGCGTGGTCTCGCTCTGGGGTACCTCGCGAACCTTGCCGAACATCTCCGACGAACTCGCCTGGTAAACGCGAATCTCGGGGTCGACCAGGCGAATCGCGTCGAGAAGGCGGGTCACACCCAGGGCCGTGGTCTCGCCGGTGAGAACCGGCTGTCCGAAGGATGTCTGCACGAACGACTGTGCGGCCAGGTTGTAGACCTCCTCGGGCCTGTAGGTGCGCAGCAGATCGATCATCGACACTTCGTCGAGCAGGTCACCGGGAACGCATCTCACCTGGTCCTGGATGTGGGCGATACGTTCGAAGTTGACGGTGCTGGACCGGCGAACCATGCCGATCACGTCGTAGCCCTTCTCCAAGAGGAGTTCGGCCAGATATGACCCGTCCTGGCCGGTGATGCCTGTGATTAGAGCGCGTTTGGTCACGGTTGTCCTTCTTGCAGTTTCGACGGATCGGTTTGGTTCATGCTGCGTTGCTGTCGCCAGTAACCGAGTAGGTCGCTGAGTGTGTTTTCGATCTGGATGAGAGGCTCCCATCCGGTTGCCTCGCGAAGTTTGGAGTTGTCGCCCCTGACCACCAGGAGGTCGACGGGTCGCATCAGGTCGGGGTCGGGTTCGAGCGACATCTGATTGTCGGCAAGACCCACCAGCATCTCGGCGATCTCGCGAATCGACCGATCGACGCCACTGCACACGTTGTAGACCTCGCCCGCCCGGCCCGACAGGACCAGAAGACGGTAGGCCCGAACGACATCGCGAACGTCGGTGAAGTCACGGCGTGCGGCAAGGTTTCCGATCTTCACCGATCTGTCACCGCCGACTTCATTGTCGACGATTCGATGGGCAATCGCGGAGGCGACAAAGCGATCGGACTGTCCGGGGCCGAGGTGGTTGAAACTCCGGGCCCTGATGACGTCGAGCCCGTATCCACGGGTGGCTTGAATGCACAGCATCTCCGCGGCGGCCTTGCTGGCTGCGTAGGGAGAGGCGGGCCGGATCTCGGATGATTCCGACAGCGGAAGTTCTGACTCGTCGACCACGCCATAGACATCAGCGCTGTTCACGGCAAGTACGCGGGTGGCACCGGCCAGACGGGCAGCGTCGAGCACGTTCATGGTGCCCTCGACATTGACCTTCATGGTCTCGACCGGATGATCCCATGAACCTCCGACGTCGGCTTGGGCGGCCAGGTGATACACGACCTCGGGCCTGAGGCGGTCGAATGCGGCGATCAGGGCTTCGCGATCGGTGATGTCGGTGTCGGGACACAGAGTGTGGTCACCCTGCTCGCGCAAATGGGCAACGAGGTGGTTGCCGACGAACCCGCTGGCCCCGGTGATCAGTGCACGCACGATGTGGGTGCGGGCACGCACTCTTGAGGGCTGAGCATCGTCGGGATTCTAGGGGTGGCCATGGCCCGCTTCAACCATCGTCGTTGCTCGCGATGGTTCCCGTCATCGGCCTCCGCGGGCGGTAGCCTCGCCGAATCGTGGCCGATGCAACCGAAGATCATCCAGACATTCCGCGCAGCCTCGACCAACCACCAGTGGCCGAGGGCCGAGCGGCCTCCCGGTCACGAGACGCCACTCCTTCGGTTCTGGCGGTGATCGTCGCCCACAATCCCGGCGAATGGTTCGAGGAGTCGCTCGACAGCTTCGCGACTCAGGACTACCCGCGTCTCTCCGTCATGGTCGTCGACAATGCCGGAGACCCCGGCCTTGCCGCACGGGTGAGTGCAAGCATCCCGCGGGCCACGGTTCTCGACGCGTCCGACACCGAGGGGTTCGGTGCGGCCGCGAATGCGGTTCTCGACACCGACCCGGAATCGGCATTCCTGTTGCTCTGCCACGACGACGTGTCGCTGGCCCCCGACGCGGTGAGGGTCATGGTTGCCGAGTCCCTGAGGTCGAATGCCGGTGTGTTGGGTCCCAAGCTGGTCGAGTTCAACCGACCTGATCGTCTTCAGCATGTGGGGCTCGAGGTCGATCGGTTCGGTGTCAGCGTCGACGTGATCGAGCCCGCGGAGCTAGATCAGGAGCAGTTCGACTACGTGGCCGACTTCAGCGCGGTTCCCACCGCGTGCATGCTGGTGAGAACCGATTTGTTCTCGCAGCTCGGCGGGTTCGACCCGGTCATCGACTTCCGCGGGGACGATGTCGACTTCTGCTGGCGGGCACACCTCGCCGGGGCCCGCGTGATGGTGGCACCGGATGCCCGGGTCCGCCATGTGGAGGACCTGCTGTCGCGTACCGGCGTCGATGACGTGCGGCGGACGCGGGCTCGCCACCAGTTGAGGACAGTGCTCACCACCTCCAGCCTTCCCTCGTTGGCAATCACCCTGCCGCTGCAGTTGATCCTCAGTTTCGGCGAGGCGTTCCTGGCCATTGTCACCGGTAGTTTCTCCCAGGTTGTCGACGTCACCAGCGCCTACGCGTGGAATCTGCGCAGGATCCGCGAGGTTTCGCGACGCAGGAAATCTCTCCGACACGACCGCCGACTCCACTTCGTGGACCTCAAACAGACCCAACACCGGGGCAGCGCGCGCATCTCGGCGTTCATCCGTGGCCAGATCGGCAGGAATCGCGGGGGTATCGGGGCTGCGTCACGTGGATTCTCGGCCACAATGCGGTCCGGCACGGCCCGCGTCGCATGGCTGATCCTCCTGGCTGTTGTCGTCTTCATCGTGTTCGGGTCGCGGACGCTGATCACCGACGGAATTCCCATCGTCGGCGATTTCAGTGCGTTTCCCGCCCATGCCGGCGACATGTTGTCGCAGTGGTGGAGTGGTTGGCACGACCGTGATCTGGGGTCTCCCGGAACAATCCCGTCCGGCGTGGCCATCATGGCTGTGCTGGCGTGGCTGCTCGGCGACTCGGTGGGTCTGGTTCGCACACTTTGGGTGTTGGGTCCTGTTTTCTTCGGACTTGCCGGTGTTTGGCAGATGCTCAAGCCGACCGGCTCCCGTCGCGCCCAATCAGCGGCCGTCCTCGCCTACATCGTCGTACCGCTGCCGTGGGCCGCCCTTGCATCCGGCGCGATGGCCGCTCTCTATGCGTACGCGGTGTCCCCATGGCTGGTACGCGCACTGTTGAGAGTCGAGCACATCGGCCCGTTCGGTTCATCGGGCGGTGATGACCGGTCCATCATCGGTTCGGTCTTCGGAGCGAGCGTCGTGGTTGGTCTGGCGGCGCTCTTCGAGCCGAATGTGGTCGTGATCGTCCCCATCATCGCCCTGGGCCTGATACTCGGCGGTCTTGTGTCGGCACACCCGTCCGGTGTGAGCCGGGTGGGCATGGCGACAGGAGTCGTGGCGGGTATCTCCGCACTCATGTCACTTCCCCTTGTCCTCGATCTCATGTTCGCGGCCCCGACCTGGGACATACTTGCCGACGGTCACAGCGGGGCGGCCACCTCGCTGGGGTTTTCCCGAATCCTGAGATTCGGTGTCGGTCCGTCCGATCCGAGTCATCTGATCTGGTTGCTGGTTGTTCCGATGGCGCTGCCATTGCTCATCGGACGGTCCTGGCGGTTCGATCTGGCGGTGAAGGCTTGGATGATCTGCCTGATCGGTTGGGGGCTGGCACTGATGGCGTCCACCGGGGCGTTGCCTTTTGGCCTTCCCGACGCCTCGCTGCTGCTGGCGGCCCCGGCGATGGCGGTCGTGCTCCTGATGGGAATGGCGGTCGCTTCGGCCGAGCACGATCTCCGCACGGCCGGATTCGGATGGCGGCAACTGCTGGCCCCGGTGGCCGTCGCATCGGCGGCTTTGGCCGTCCTGCCGTCGATCGGTCTTACCCAGACCGGCCGGTGGGGCCTCGGAAGCGGCGATTTCAGGAATTCGATAGCACTGGAGTCACCACGGACCGACGGCAGCTACCGGATCCTCTGGATCGGAGCTCCGGAGAATCTGCCGCTGTCCGGACGGCCGCTGGTCGACCGCATGGCTTGGGCCGTCACCCTCGATGGGCTTCCGACCATCGCCGACCGGTTCGTGCCGGCAGACGATGGCTCGGCGGACCTGGTCGAGGCCACCGTGAATCGGGCCATCGACGGAGCAACGGCGAGGCTCGGCCGCGACCTCGGTGGACTCGGAATCCGTTACGTGGTGATGGTCGAGCGGCTTCAACCGGCTCCCTACAGTGCCGACGACACGGCTGTTCGAATACCGCCGTCATTGGTCGAGGCCTTCTCGGGTCAACTCGACCTGGCACGGGTCGAGGGAACCAACAGCGCGCTTCGCGTGTTCGAAAACAGCGAGTGGAGGAGCGTGAGATCCGTGGCCGTGCCCGGTTTCGACGAGGGCATCCACTCTCTTTTCGATTTGGAACAGACCGCGCTGCCGAGTTCGGTGGGCGTGCTTGCGGGATCCGGCACATCGATCTCCGGACCTCTTCCTGCCGACACCGAGGTCTTTCTCGCCCAGACCCCGAATTCCGATTGGCATCTCAGCGTCGACGGGGTATCGGCTCGTCGTCGACCGGCGTTCGGTTGGGCGACAGCGTTCTCCCCGGTGGACGGCGGCACCGGAGTGCTGCAGTACTCCACACCCCTTTGGCGGCGACTGGCCCTCATCGTCCAGCTCATGATCCTCGGTGGTCTGATGGTCATCGGCCTGAGGCGGGTACTGAGACCGGGTGCAGCCTCATGAGATCAGTGCGGATCCTGACCATTGTGTTGATCTCCGGGGCGCTGGTGCTCGGTGCACTTCTCGATCGAGCCGGCACCACGGTCGACACCACGTCCGCGGTGTCGACATCAGCGGTGGCCTACTCCGGCCCGAGGGGCAACACCTGGTTCTGTCCGGGTGGCTCGGACGCAAGCGGCCCGGCCCGGGTGGGTATAGAGGTGATCAATGCGGGCCCGTCCGAAGCCCATATGGTGATCACCGCGATGGGGTCGTCACCGGAGACCGAGCCGGTGGTCGACACCATTGATGTGGCGATGGGCGGCCGCGCGGTTGTTTCGTTGGAGTCTTTTGTGCCATCCGACCCGTGGGCTGCCGCTGTGTTCGAGACCACCAACCCCAGTGTGATGGTCCGGCAATTGTTCGATGGCCCCGATGGCACCGATCGTTCGCCCTGCCTCACCCGCACCGCCGAGTCCTGGGTGGTTCCCGATGGCGCCACGCGCATCGAATCCGAGGGGGAGCGGATGATACTGCTCCTGTTCAATCCGTTCCCCGATGATGCCGTGGCCAACATCGACTTCGAGGCCGATGTGGGGTTGGATTCGCTCGAAGGGGTGGTCGCGCCCGCCCGACGGGTCACCGTCATCGACATCACCGACGAGGTCACGGTTGCGTCGCGGGTGAGCGCGATGATCGACGTGATCTCGGGCCGACTGGCCGTGTCGAGAATCCAGACCCACCAGTCCGATCAGGCGAGAGGCCTGAGCGTCGAGACCGCGAGCCCCGGGGGTGCCGCGGTCGTCCACCTGCCCACTGTCGCCCTCGCCGAGGGTCGCACCGACATCATCCACATCACCAATCCCTCCTTCGACGAGACCGCTCAGGTGGATGTGGAAATCGTTGCCGACACCAACGTGCTGCTCGACCCGATCGAACTCACCATACGGCCGCGGCGAACCGTCGATGTGGTGATTCCCGATGAGCCCAGACTGGCCGAACTCGAGTCGTTCAGCCTGGTGGTCAGATCGTTGTCGGGAATACCGGTGGCGGCATCGCTCGACAGCACCACAACCCCGGGTGGGCCGCTGGTGGTGGGGGCGGCGGCATCGACCGGCGCCGACATCTCGTCGACCTCGTGGATGGTTCCGATCGAGTCGTCCGAATCGGCAACCTCCGACATCGTCGTGGTGAATCCGTCCTCTCTGGCGGTGGCCCGGGTCACCTTCAGCCTTCTTGACAGTCGCGGGGCCACGGTGATTTCCACGGTAGAACTGGGCCCTGGTCGGCGGACGTCGGTGAAGTCGACCGATTTCGGTGATGCCCAGGCGGTGGCCCGGATCTCGTCCACGTCACCCGTCGTGGTGGGTGCAGAACTCACCGGTTTCACTTCGCGGTCGATGTCGGCCGGGGTGAGGGCAGGCGACGCGATCGAATTCTCAGATGTTCCCTGAGTTGTGCTCGGATCTCGCGGCCGACACCGCGAGCCTGATCATCGGAAGGTCTACCGGGCCAAGGAACGACTTGCGCACCGATCCGGTCGGGTCGGCCACGATGGTCGTGGGCACGGCGTCGATTCGGTAGTCGGCGTGCAGTTCCGGCATGCGCTCGATTCCGATCACCTCCACCGCCAGACCAGGCATGTCGATACGGGAGACCGCCTCGACGACCACCGCGCACGTTGCGCACTTCTCGGAGGAGAACACCAGCAGCATCCATTGGCCCTCGGGAATTCCGAAGTCTGACGCCGAAACGACATCAGGGATGTGGTGCTTCGGCTCTGTGTCATGGCCGCCTGCCAGCCGCCCGGACGCTGCCGCTTTTCTGGTGAGCGTGGAGACGGTCAGGGCAATGGTGACTGCACCCGCAACCAAGAGGATGGTCGACATCGCTCAGACGTCGGCGGCCTCGTCGCCGACGGCCACGGCGGCATTGTCGGTAGACCGCGACAAGTCGATGAGCCGGCTGACCTCCTCGCCGGAGATCGTCTCGTGTTCGAGGAGGGCCCGGGCAACCAAATCGAGTCCGTGCCGATAGGAACCCAGGGTCTCGCGGCACCGATTCTGCTGTTCTCGCAGGATCCGCTCGATTTCGGCGTCGATCTGGCCGGCGGTGGTGTCGCTGTAGTCGCGGGTGTGCATGAGGTCGTCGCCCAGGAAGACCTGGTTCTGACTGCCCCACGCCATCGGGCCGATCTCCTCCGACATGCCCCACTCCCGAACCATCGAGCGGGCCAGCGCGGTGGCCTGCACCAGGTCGTTGGACGCACCCGTGGAGACACACTTGAACACGAGCTCCTCGGCGGTGCGGCCACCGAACATCACCACCAGTCGGTCCTGGATGTAGTCCTCGCGATAGATGTGGCGTTCTTCTTCGGGTAGCTGCATGGTGACCCCGAGGGCCATGCCACTGGGGATGATGGTGACCTTGTGGAGGGGATCGGTGTTTTCGAGGACCGCCGCGCAAACGGCGTGACCGGCCTCGTGGTAGGCGATCGCCTCCTTCTCCTTGTCGGACAACACCATGGTGTCGCGGCGTTGCCCCATGAGGACGCGGTCGCGGGCCTGTTCGATGTGGCGCTGGAATATCTCGTCGGCGCCTTCCCGCACGGCATACAGGGCAGCCTCGTTGATGAGATTGGCCAGGTCGGCACCGCTCATGCCGGGGGTGCCTCGGGCGATCAGACTCACGTCGACGTCGTCGGCGACCCGCTTGCCGACCATGTGGACCTTGAGAATGGCGACTCGGTCGGCGAGTTCGGGCAGAGGCACCACGATCTGACGGTCGAAGCGGCCGGGGCGCAGCAGAGCCGGGTCGAGGATGTCGGGCCGGTTGGTGGCGCCCATCATCACGATTCCCTCGGACCCTTCGAAGCCGTCCATCTCGGACAGCATCTGGTTGAGGGTCTGCTCGCGTTCGTCGTGGCCACCGCCCAGGCCGGCGCCCCTCTTGCGGCCGATCGAATCGATCTCGTCGATGAAGATGATGGCCCGGCCCATCTTGCGGGCCGAGTCGAACAGATCGCGTACCCGACTGGCTCCGACCCCCACGAACATTTCCATGAAGTCGGATCCGGTCACCGACAGGAATGGCACGCCGGCCTCGCCGGCAACAGCTTTCGCGATCAGTGTCTTGCCGGTTCCGGGCGGACCCACCAGCAGGACGCCCTTGGGTACACGCGCTCCGATGGCCGCGAACCGGTCCGGGGTCTTGAGGAAGTCGACGATCTCGGTGATCTCGCTCTTGACGCCATCGTAGCCGGCCACGTCGTCGAAGGTGGTGCCGGGGCGCTCGGATGAGTAGGTCTTGGCTTTGGATCTGCCGATCGACATGACCGATCCCATCTGCCCTTGGGCTCGCCGCTGCATCCACCAGAAGAACAGGACGAGGAGGGCGACGGGAAGCAACAAGGGGAGAATCGAGGTGAGGAACCCGGCCTGCGGGGTCTTGTACTCGAACTTCTCGATGTTTGAGTTGATGGTGGCAACATCGGCGTCCGGGAGCGGGGTCGGACCGTTCGAGGTGTATTTCACGCCGTTGATGTCGGTGGCCTTGATATGGCCGTTGGTGTTGTCGTAGCTGCCGGCGGTGATCTGCCCCTCTTGTGTGCGGGAGAGGAAGTCGGGGTAGGAAATCGAGTCTCGGGAGTCGTTGGGAATGAGCGAGGTGACCATGAACGCAGCCACAACCGCACCAAGCAGTATCCAGACCGCGTAGCGGGACCATGCCTGCCCGGCCGGGATCTTCGGACCGTGTGGATTCTTGCTGTTTTCGCCCCTCTGCGGAGGTGGGGGAGGGGGTGGGGGGTTCTGCGCCATGTGCCAAGGGTAGAGGCGTCGCGGGGTCGATCGTGCGACGGGTTGGGGGCGTCCGCATACGAATGGCCCGTTGGCTGTACTCTTCGCGGAATGAACAGGAGCTGCGCACGCCCGGGTTGTGATTCGGTGGCAACATGCACCCTCTCATACGCCTATGCCGAGCGCATAGCGTGGCTCGACGATCTCCACTCAATCGACTCACCCGCCAACCACGATCTCTGTGGGTTGCATGGCGACCGAACCAACCCTCCGAAGGGTTGGGAGATCCGCGATCGTCGGTCGAGGGTCGATGCCATCGGGCTTCGCTACGCGGGCTAGTGGAATCTCAACCTGAGGTGGCCCCGCCACCGTCCCGGCGCGTGGTCATTGCAGTGAGTTCACTCGCTGCCGGGGTCGTGCTGTCAGCATTTGTCGGCGCCCTGGTGGTCTCGGCTGGAGGGTGGGACCCATCGGTTCCGGCGACCCTGGGATCCGACATCGGACGTACCGCCATGCAGGTGGTCACCGGACAGCCCCTGAGTGATCATCGGATCCCGCTCGGTATCGCCATGCTGCTCAACGTGCCCCTGTGGGCATGTATGGTCGGGGGTCCGCTGTGGGCCCGTCGCGAAGGGCTCGATTGGCGTCGTCACTTGGCGTGGTCTCTCAACAAGATCGACATTCCGCTGGGGCTGGCGATCGGTGTCGTCACCCAGCTGGTGTTGGTTCCTCTCCTCTACGTGCCGATCTTCTGGTTCGTGGGCGACCGCGACGTCGGCGAGGTGGCGCGTTCGCTCACGGCGGCCGCCGATACCCCATTCGACATCGTCGCGCTGGTGTTGCTCACCGTCGTCGGGGCCCCGATCGCCGAGGAGATTCTCTTTCGCGGCCTTCTCCACCGCGGTCTGGCAGCAATGATGGCCGACTCCGGTCGCAGGGGGGCGACCATTGCGGTGATCGGTTCATCGGCTGTGTTCGCTGCTTCCCACATCCAGCCGCTTCAATTCCCGGCGCTGATGATGTTCGGAGCCATCGCCGCGGTGGCCGTGAACCGCACCGGTCGTCTCGGTACCTCCATTTGGATACACATTGGCTTATGAGTTCTATAGCTAATTTTGTGCAACGTAGAAAAGAGTTTAGGTATCTTTCGAGATTTGAACAACAACTCGAATTGAATAAATTAGAGCAAGAATTAGGGAAAAATTGTTCCATACGAAGAGTAGCAAAGGGAACTCTTATTCATGCAAAACATCTTTCTCTTGTTTTAGATGGGAGAGTTTTCCAATATGAACACATACCCAGTAGAAAAGATTATGTAATGCACATTACAGATGTTATTGAAGCAGGAGAATTATTTGGATTTGAACAGCGTATCAAAACAGGAGAAAGAATTGAAAAAACATATGGAACAAAGACCAATACAAAATATGTTCAAATTACACAAAATGATTTTTGTGGAAACCCAAAAAAAGACAGAAA